>DASRJW010000107.1 GCA_035649275.1 Candidatus Krumholzibacteriia bacterium | reverse complement strand
TCGTGACGGAACTCCACGAACAGAGGATGTGGCGCCAGGCGCTCGCGCATTTCCGCCAGGAAACGGCGGTTCTCCTCGGTGTTCTTGAAGCCGTAGGGGAACTGCGCCAGCAGACCGCGGAGACGTCCGGCGTCGGCGAGGGGGACGAGGGCCGCACCGAAATCACGATAGAGGGCCGGATCGCGACTCCGCTGATGCGTCATGTCGCCGTGCAGCTTGACGATGAAGTGGAAGTCCGGTGGCGTGCGCTCCGCCATGCCGCCCAGGAGCTTGGCGTCAGGCACCCTGTAATAGGTGACGTTCACCTCGAGACAATCGAAGCGCTGCGCGTAGTAGGAAAGCTGCTCGGCCGGTTTCGTCCCCGCAGGGTAGAAGGGCCCCACCCAGTCCTTGAAGCTGTACCCGGAGGTGCCGACGTGTACGTCCGCCTGCTGCGCTCGTCTCTCTCCTGCGGACACGACTGCGGGCGTTTCGGGCATGGCTTCAGGTCCCAGGTGCCTTCGCAAGCGGGCCGGTCGTCGTCCAGGCTTTCCTCCACATCCGCGCTAGATCTGCTTGGTCAGCTCGACGAAGCGCGCGTAGGGAATCGCTGTCCAGGATTCGGCCTGCAGCGCGCCTCGGCAAAGAGAGATCATCGACACCTTCGCTGCCGTCTCCGCGTCCGGGGCCTCGAAGATGTCCATGAAATCGTAGGGGCCGAGGAGGGCGTAGTGATCGATCCAGCGGATGCCCGGGCACTTCTGGTCGATCTCGTCCTTCCACTCCCGTCCGATCTTCTCGCGCTTCTTCATGTCCCGCGTCACTTCCGGAGACAGCTTGGTCATGAGGACGAACGTCGGCATGACTCCTCCAAGGGCTTATCGCCATCGGACTGCGGCATGCGCCACGTCGCGATTATTCCGCACCGGCCCTACGAGTGCAACGCCACGCCGATCAACCGTCGCGACCCACTTCGGGCGGGCGGAAGGTGGGAAACTCACTGCCCCGCCGCGGGCGCTCACCCGCCTCCAGAGAGCGGGCGAGGCCGATGGCGTGCTCGCCGTACTTGGAGCGGATGCGATCCACCACGGGGCTCTTTTTCTCGGCACCGGCGGCGAAGTCGAAACGCAGCTGCCTGGCCGCTCCGGTGCCCACGAGCAACTGCAGGGAAAGACCGACGAGGCGAACGCCTCGCTCCCAGAAGCGGGTCTCCTCGAGGAGCAGGCGCGCGGTAGCGAAGATCTCCTCCGCTGTGTCCACCGCCCGCGGCAACACCCGACCATGGGTGATCGTGAAGAAGCGAGGGTCGCGCAGCTTGAGCACGAGACGCCTTCCCGCCATCTCCGCTCGCCGCGCCCGGCGGGCCACTCGCTCCGCCAGACCGCTCAGCAACGCCTCGACGACGCTGCGCTCGTAGACATCCTCTTCCAGCGTGTGCTCGTGGCCGATGGAGCGGGCATCGGCAGATTCCGAGGGCGTCACCACCCGCCAGCGATCGCGCCCCGAGGCGAGGTCGTGCAAGCTGACGCCGACGATTCCGAACTCGCGTTCCAGCGCCTCCACCGGCAAGTGCGCCACGTCTCCCACGGTGGTGCAGCCGAGGGCGTGGAGCCGCGCCGCGGTCTTTTCTCCGACCCCGAACAGCACCTGCAACGGCCGCGGCCAGAGTTTCTCCGGCACTTCGGCGCGGTGGAGCAGGGTGAGACCGCGCGGCTTGTCGAAAGCGGAGCACACCTTCGCCAGGTACTTGGAATCACTGATGCCGAGACTCGCGGTGAGCTGCAGCTCCGCTTCGATGCTCGCCATGATCCGTCGCCCCAAGGGGCGCACGTCGTCCTCGGTGACCACCTCCACATAAGCCTCGTCGATGCTGGCAGGCTCGACGCGAGGCGAGAAGCGTTCGAGCAACCGGTAGAGCCGCACCGCAGTGTGCACGTAGTGCGACGAGTTTCCCGGCACGAAAATCCCTTGCGGGCAGAGGCGCTGCGCTTCGTGCGTCGGCATACCGGCGCGCACCCCGAAGGCGCGCGCCTCGTACGACGCCGACGCTACCGCGCTACGCGTCCCCGGCGCTCCGCCCACGATCACGGGCTTGCCGCGCCAGTGCGGGTTGGCTAGCTGCTCGATGGAGGCGAAGTAAGCGTCCATGTCCACGTGGATCGCGTAACGCACGTGCCTCCTTCAGGCGTCGAGGGACGCCTTGCTCAGGATCCAGGTGAAATCGCCGCTGTGGAAGCGCAGCTCGAAATAATCGTCGTTGTCCGTGAGCACCGAGAAATGCAGCCGCCGGTGCTGCCCCTCCCGGTCTTCCCATGCCCCGGTCACCTTGGCGATGCGGAAGACGCTCTGGTTCCAGCGAAAACGGAACGGCAGCAGCTTCCCCCGCTCGAAGCGGGCCAGCACTTCGATGGGTTCCTGGATCGATTCGATCATGACCTTGAACCTCGCCTCTCGCCTGACCGGCGGGGGTGAGACATTGCTCGTCCGCCGCAGCCGTGCTTCGGCATCCAGGGACTGGGCGCCGCCACCAGCCTCGCTGGCGCGACCAGGCGCTTTCCAAGGGGGAGGGCCCCGAAAATATACTGAACATATGAGCAGTAGGTCAAGAGGCCTGGACCACCTTAGGCCTCCATCACTTATGTTCTGGAGAGAACGCTGCCGAGCGGCACTCACCCGGCGCGACCTTGGTTCCCGATCGGGCTCGAAGGCATCCGAAACTGCCGCTGCACAGAACGAGCACCCCCGGAGGCAGACATGAAACCGGCCCGCCGCACCTTCCTGATCGGAGGCGCACACAGCGGCTTCATCGGCAAGTTCCACCCGGAATTCATCTGGAAGGGACACCCGGATTTCGGCAAACGCCAGAACCCGACGCTGGAACAGCACTTGAAAACGGCGGTCCTCGCCGCCCTGGAGAAAACCGGCGTCCCTGCCTCGGCGGTGCAAAAAGGCTACGTGGGGAACTTCACTGGCGAGCTCTTCGCCAAGCAGGGGCACCTGGGCGCCGTCGTCGCCGGCGCGCACCCGGACCTCAAGTACAAACCCTTCGCGCGACTCGAAGGCGCCTGCGCTTCGGGCGGCCTGGCGCTTCTCGCCGGTGTCGATGCGCTCTCTGCTGGCTACGACGTGGTTCTCGTCTCCGGCGTCGAAGTGCAAACCACAGTCGGCGCCGCCGAGGGCGCCGACTACCTTGCCCGCGCCGCCCATTACGCCACGCAGCGTTCCTGCGATCCGTTCACGTTCCCCTGTTTGTTCGCGCGCCGCACCAAGGCCTACCGCGCCGCCTACGGCATCACCGAGGCCGACATCGCCCAGGTCGTGGTGAAGGCCTACGCCAACGCCAACAAGAACCCGCACGCTCACATGCAGGCGGTGAAGATGAGCCTGGAGAACGCCAGTCGCGCCTCCGACAAGAACCCGGCCTTCCTGGAGAACGCCGAGTTCCGCGACTTCATGAAGATCTCCGATTGTTCCCAGGTCTCCGACGGCGCTTCCGCCCTCCTCCTCGTCTCCGAGGCGGGCCTCGCCCGCGTCGGCAAGCGCCCGAGCGATGCGGTGGAGATCGTCGCCTACGGTCACGCCACCGCGCCTCTCGACGAGGTGACCGATCCCCTCGAGCTCGCCACCACGCGCGTTGCTGTCCAAGAGGCGTACCGCGACGCCGGCATCGGGCCGAAGGACGTGGGCGTCGCCGAGGTGCACGACTGCTTCAGCGTCACCGAACTCTTGATGTACGAGGCCCTGGATTTCGCCCCCAAGGGCCGTGCCATCGACCTGGTCAAAGACGGGACCACGACCCTCACGGGCCGCCTACCGGTCAACACCGGCGGCGGACTGCTCGCCTTCGGCCACCCTGTGGGCGCCACCGGCGTCAAGCAGGCGGTCGAGATCTTCAAGCAGCAGAAGGGTCGGGCCGGCGACTACCAGATGGCGCAGCGGCCGCTCTGGGGTGTCGCCGCCAACATGGGCGGCGACGACCGCACCTCCGTCGTCACGGTGTACCGCAACATCTCCTGAGGCAGGGTCCTGCACCCTGCCGCAGTCCTGCTCCCTCGCCCCAAACTTGCCGCGGTGCGGCCGCCGCGGCCCCTCGCGCGGCACACCTTCTGACCCGAGCCCGATGCGCTATATTCTCTGGGCCCTGACCCGAGAGGTGGAGCGAAGCGGGCGACGCGCTTCCCGCGCGCCGCGCTCGCCTGCGCCCACAGCGGGTCTGCGAGGCTCGAGACTCACTCCACACCTTGCACGCCAGCGCGAAAGGACACGCATGCTGCGCTTCCTCCTCCCCGCGTTCGTTCCCGCCTCGCTCGCCCTCGCGCTCGCCGCGCCAGCGCCGGCGCAGGATGCCCCCGCTGCCACAGCGAAGGAGGCGAAGAAGTGGGACGTGATGAACCCGCCGGGACCGAAGGTGGAGGTGGCGATCGACACCGACGAAGGCACCTGGATGAGCGTGGACGTGAGCCCCGACGGCAAGCAGATCGTCTTCGACCTCCTGGGTGACATCTATGTCATCCCCAGCACCGGTGGCGAAGCCAAGGCTCTCACCAGCGGCATCGCTTGGGACGAGCAGGCGCGCTTCAGCCCTGACGGCGCGCGCATCGCCTTCACCAGCGACCGCGGCGGCGGCGACAACATCTGGGTCATGCCCCGCGAGGGCGGCGAGCCGAAGGCGGTCACCCAGGAAACCTTCCGCCTGCTCAACAGCCCCACCTGGACGCCGGACGGCGAGTACATCGCCGCGCGCAAGCACTTCACCTCGACGCGCTCCGCCGGCGCCGGCGAGATCTGGCTCTACCACCGTTCCGGTGGCGAAGGCGTGCAGATGACGGAGAAACCCAACGAGCAGAAAGATCTCGGCGAACCCGCCTTCTCCCCCGACGGCCGCTACCTCTACTACAGCCAAGACGCGACGCCGGGCTCGCGCTTCGAGTACAACAAGGATCCGAACACGCAGATCTACGTCATCAAACGCCTCGATCGTCGCGATGGCCGCACCATCGTCTTCGTGAGCGGTCCGGGCGGCGCCATCCGTCCGACGCCTTCGCCCGACGGCAAGAAGCTGGCCTTCATTCGCCGCGTGCGTGGCAAGACCGTCCTCCTCCTGGCCGACGTCGACTCGGGCCACGAGCGCGCTCTCTTCGACGGCCTCGACCGCGACCTGCAGGAAACCTGGGCGATCCACGGCGTTTATCCCGGCCTGGCCTGGACGCCGGACAGCCGCGCCCTCGTCTTCTGGTGCGGCGGCAAGTTCCACCGGCTCGAGGTCGCGAGCGGCTCGGCCACCGTGATCCCCTTCCACGTGCGCGACTCGCGCACCCTGGTGGAAGCGGTGCATTCCTCTCGCGAGGTCGCCCCGGCGCGCTTCCACACCAAGATGCTGCGCTGGGTGCAGGTATCGCCACGGGGCGACAACGTCGTCTACCAGGCGCTCGGGCATCTCTACATCCGCGCCCTTCCCGACGGCAAGCCGCGCCGCCTGACGAGCCAGAACGATCACTTCGAGTTCTATCCGTCCTGGTCGCGGGACGGAAAATCCATCGTCTACGTCAGCTGGGACGACGACGAGCTCGGTGCGGTGCGCGTCGTCTCCGCCCGTGGCGGCGACGGCCGCAAGGTGACGCCCCATCCGGGCCACTTCGTCGAGCCCGTCTTCTCCCCCGACGGTCGGCGCATCGTCTACCGCGCGGTGCAGGGTGGCTCGCTGCGTTCGCCCGAGTGGTCCCACGAACCGGGTATCTACTGGGTCCCGGCGGCGGGAGGAACGCCGCAACTCGTGACCCTCGACGGTTTCACGCCGCACTTCGGCGCCGCCAACGACCGCGTCTATCTGGTGGAGGTGAAGGGGGACGACGACGACAAGCGCGAGCTCGTCAGCGTCGAGCTCGACGGCAGCGACCGCCGCGAGCACCTGAAGGGCGTCTACTTCACCGCCATGCGTGTTTCTCCCGACGACCGCTGGGTGGCCTTCGAGGAGGGTTATCGCACCTACATCGCGCCCTTCGTACCCGCCGGCAAGACCATCGAGATCGGCCCGAAGATGAAGAACCTTCCGGCCACGCGGGTGTCACGCAACGCCGGCGAGTCGCTGCACTGGTCGGGGGATGCGAAGAAGCTTTACTGGTCGCTCGGCCCCGAGCTCTTCGAGCGCGACCTCGTCCAGGCATTCACCTTCGTACCCGGCGCCCCGGAGAAGCTGCCCGAGCTGCCAGAGCACGGGCGCGACCTCGGCTTCGAGGTCGCGAGCGACGCGCCGCAGGGCAAGGTCGCCTTCACCGGCGCCCGGCTCGTGACCATGCGGGGCGACGAGGGCATCACCGACGGCGTCCTCCTCGTGGAGGGCAACCGCATCGTCGCCGTCGGCCCCAGCGCCGCGGTTCAGGTCCCCTCGGACGCCTTCGTCGTCGACGTGGCGGGCAACACCATCGTGCCGGGTTTCGTGGACGTCCACTGGCATGGGCCCATGGGACAGGATCAGATCATCCCGGAGCAGAGCTGGGTCGACTACGCCGCCCTCGCCTTCGGGGTCACCACACTGCATGATCCTTCGAACGACACCGGCGAGATCTTCGCCGCCAGCGAGCTCGCCCGCGCCGGCTCTATCGTGGCACCGCGTATCTTCTCCACCGGCACCATCCTGTACGGCGCCAAGTACGACTTCAAAGCGGAGATCGACAGCCTGCCCGATGCGCGGGCTCACCTCGAACGCCTGCGCGCCGCGGGCGCCTTCAGCGTCAAGAGCTACAACCAGCCGCGGCGCGACCAGCGCCAGCAGGTGCTGGCGGCGGCCCGCGAGCTGGGCATGCTCGTCGTCCCCGAGGGCGGCTCGCTCTTCCAGCACAACATGAACATGATCGTGGACGGGCACACCGGAATCGAGCACTCCATCCCGCTCGGGAAGGTGTACAAGGACGTGGTGCAGCTCTGGAGCGGGAGCCATGTCGCTTACACGCCCACTCTCATCGTCGGCTACGGCGGTTTGTTCGGTGAGAACTACTGGTATGGTAAGACCGATGTGTGGGCGAACCCGCGTCTCGCCAGCTTCGTGCCCCGCCGCTTGCTCGACGCCCGCGCCCGCCGCCCCGTCGTCGCGCCGCCCGAGGAGTACGGCCACATGGCCAACGCCGCAGTGGCCAAGCGTCTCCTCGACGCCGGCGTCCAGGTGCAGCTCGGTGCCCATGGCCAGCGCGAGGGTCTCGGCGCTCACTGGGAAATGTGGATGTTCGTCCAGGGCGGCATGACGCCCCTGGAAGCACTGCGCTGCGGCACGCTCCACGGCGCCCGCTACCTGGGCATGGATCGCGACATCGGCTCCCTCGAGGTGGGCAAGCTGGCGGACTTCGTCGTCCTGGAGAGGAATCCCCTCGAAGACATCCGCAACACCGACAGCGCCCGCTACACCGTGTTGAACGGCCGCGTCTACGACGCGCACACCATGGACGAGCTCGGCCGGCGCCCGCGCAAGCGCCATTCCTTCTATTTCGAGCGCACCGAGACGTCGGCGAGCCTGGAGACGTTGCTCCAGGACCAACATCGCTGCGCCGGTTGCCGGATGGAGCCGTGATGCGGAACTTCGCCCTGCAATGCTGGAGCGCCGTCCTCGGCGCCATCGTCCTCGCCCTCTTGCCCGCGCCGGCGCTCACCTCGAAGGCGGTGCCACGCGTCGCTACCTTCTCC
The DNA here is from genome assembly GCA_035649275.1 of Candidatus Krumholzibacteriia bacterium. Classification (NCBI taxonomy): domain Bacteria; phylum Candidatus Krumholzibacteriota; class Candidatus Krumholzibacteriia; species Candidatus Krumholzibacteriia bacterium. The sequence continues at coordinate 13,861 of DASRJW010000107.1, read as the reverse complement.
ATCGTCGGCCACGACCCCGAAACCGGCGACCTCGGCATCGCGGTGCAGTCCAAGTTCTTCGCCGTCGGTTCCGTGGTGCCCTGGGCACGAGCCGGTGTCGGCGCCATCGCCACCCAGTCTTTCGCCAACACGACCTACGGTCCTCGTGGTCTCGAGCTGCTTGGCCGCGGCCTCGAGCCGCAAGCAGTGTTGGATTCCCTCGTCGCCGGCGACGCGCAGCGCGACCAGCGTCAGGTGGGCATCGTCGACGCCCGCGGCCGGAGCGTGGCGTACACCGGCAAGAGCTGCTCGCCGTGGGCCGGGCACGTGAGCGGCGACCACTTCACCGCTCAGGGCAACATCCTGGTGGGGAAGGAAACGGTGGAAGCCATGGCGGCCGCCTTCCGCAGTACACCGGGATCGTTGGGCGACAAGTTGATGCGAGCCCTCGAAGAAGGGCAGAAGGCGGGCGGCGATTCACGCGGCCAGCAGTCGGCGGCCCTCCTCATCGTCCGCGCCGGCGCGGGCTACGGCGGTTACAACGACCGCTACTGCGACCTGCGCGTCGACGACCACAAGGAGCCCATCCGCGAGCTGCGCCGCATCTACGACATCTGGAACGGCGTAGCCCTGGTGCAAGAGGGTTACACGGCATGCGAGTCAAAGAACTGGGAGAAGGCTTTCGGCCTCGGCGAAAAGGCCATCGCCCTGCACCCGAACGAGGGCGAGCCCTACTACCACTTGGCGTGCTACCACTCCAAGGCGGGGCATCGCGACAAGGCCCTGGAGATACTGGCGCAGGCGGTGCAGCGCGACCCCTCCCTCGGCGCCCGCGCCCGCACCGACACCGATTTCGAACCGCTGTGGAAGGACACCCAGTTCCTCGCCACCACGGGGAAGTGAGCCCGCTCAGAACCGCGACGAAGTGAGCTCCACGTCGGCACCGCCCCAGGCGGCGCGGAAACGCTGCTCCAAGGCGGCAGCCTCCTCCGTGCGTCCCTGCGCCAGCAGGCTCTTCCACACCCCGAACAAAGCGAAGCCGTTGCCGCGGTTCTCGCGTAGGTCCTCCCAGTAGACGATCTCCGCTTCCTCCGGACGTCCCGCTTCGAGAAGGATCGCCCCGAGAGTGTGGCGCACCGGGTAGTACCAGTCGGGCGGTTCGTTGTAGGTGAGGCCGTCCTCGAGACGCACCGCCCGGTCCAGCGCCGTCACCGCCTCGTCCCAGCGGCGTTCCTTCGCCGCGATCTCGCCGCGCAGCACCAGCCGGGCGATGCCGAGGAGATGCGCGGCGTTGCTGTAACCGACCGGCGCCTTCGCACTCTCCGGCGCGTCCGCGATCTTCGCGAGCGCCGCCAGCTCACGCCGGGCCTCGGACAGCTTGCCTTGGTGCGTGAGGGCCATGCCCCGGGCGTAGCGCCAGATGCCGGAGCAGTAGGGCGTCGACTCCCGCGGCGCCGGTTCCGCCAGCACCGCTTCCCACATGGCGAAGCGCACCATGACGAAGAGCGGCATGCTGAGGAAGGTCTCGTAGAGTCCCCAGTCATTGCCGTGCAGGTCTTCGGGAATCCGGCCGGCCACTTTGCGTGCTTCGGCGAAGGCCTGCTTGCTCCGGCCCTGCATGAGTGCCGCCCAGGCGATGAAGTGCACGTTGTGCGGGTAGTAGCTGAGTGGATAGAACCCCTGGACGCGGCACTGCGAGATGTAGCCTTCGTCGGCCTTGGCGGCGATAACGTTGCAGTCGTAAGCATCCACGTAGCGACCGAGCCGCATGTAGATGTGCCCAGGCATGTGCACGAGATGGCCGGCTTGCGGCGCCAGCTTGAGCAAGGTGTCCGCCGCCTTCTCGCCGCGCTGCGGATCCACCGCCTCCACCGCATGGATGTAGTAGTGCAACCCGCCTTCGTGCTCCGGATCCTGGGCCAGCACGCCCTCGAGAACCCGGAGCATCTCCAGCGTATTTTCCCGCGGCTGGCCGTCCGGGGTCCAGTAGTTCCACGGCGACAGCTCCATGAGCGACGCGGCGAACAGCGTCCCCGCGTCCGTGTCCGCCGGATCCTTCTCGTGCACGGCGCGCATGGCGGTGGCATAGGCCTGGTCGAGGGGCGCCCGCTCCGCTCCCGGATCCTTGACGTAGCGCTTGGCCAGCGCTTCGATGTAGTCGCGTTCCCGTGCCGACACCTTGTCCATCCGCGCCAGGGCCATCTGGATGGCCTCGTACGCCTGGGGCACGGCGTCCTTCTGCATCGGCATGTTGATGTTCGGCCCCAGCACCAGCGCCCAGCCCCAGTAAGCCATGGCGCAGTCGGGATCGAGGCGCGCCGCCTCCTTGAAGGCACGCATCGCTTCGGCATGGTTGAAGGCGTAGGTGAGCTTCATCCCCTGGTCGAAGAACAACTGGGCGCGCTCGACCTTCGTCGTCACTTCGTGGTGGTGCGTCCCCACCCCTTCCAGCACCGGGGCCATCTGCCCTGCTGCCAGTCGCGGGTCCGCCTGCGCGGCGCGAGGGTCGCGCGCGTCCCCGTGCTGGGCCCATGCCATGGAAGTCCACGAGACCACGAATGCAACCGCAGCCCAGGGCCGCGAAGCCCATGCACGCCTCATCGTCTGTCTCCTCGGGGTGAACGGCACCGAAGCTCGCTCCTCGTTCGCCTGCAAACGTCGCTCATTCTAGCAAACTCCTACCTTCGCCGAACCACATCGATGTCGAGAACGCCATACTCCGGCACGGAAACTACGACGAACTCATAGACCGAGTCACCATCCTTGAATGAGCAATGAACTGGACCGCGCGCCAACGCCTGGCCCATGTTGTAGTGCCCCGCTCCACGATAGGGGATGTATCGATAGCGCCCAGCGCTGCGAGGGTAGTCCGGCTCCTCGAAACAGCCGACGGGGAGACTATCAAATGAAAACTCGAGGATCATGGCTCGACACAGCCCACCATCCGCGCCTCTCGTGGTACTCGCGCCACCACTTCTCCAAGGTTCAGGCGCTGGTGGAGCTTTCGTTCCCCCTTGGTTGCCACGTTCCAGCCAGGATTCTAGAGCGTGGACCGATGCGGGGAAGTGACGAAGAAGAGGCTGAATCGCGTCGGTTCTCCCGGGCTCGATTCGAGGGCGTACTCGAAGCCGTGGGCTTCCAGGATCTCGCGCACCACCGTGAGGCCGATTCCCTGGCCGTTCTCTTTGGTGGTGAAGAACGGTGCGAAGAGTTGGCGCGCCACCTCCGGCGTGAACCCGGGGCCGCTGTCCTCGATGCTGAGGTAACGCCCTCCGTCCGGGCCCGACGAATCGGACCCCGTGCGCAGCGTGATGGTGCCCTCCCTGCCGATGGCCTCCATGGCGTTCCGCAGCACGTTGACCAGAACCTGCTCCATCTGCGGCCCGTCGCAATGGACCACGAGCTCTTCCATGCCGAAGCGGGTCTCGAGGCGGATGCGCCGCTCCGAAGCCTCACGCTCCAGCAGGCGGACGAGGCCGCGGAGCAGCACCTGCAGATCCTGGGGCTCGCGGGCCGGCGGCGGGATGCGCACCACATCGGCGAAGCCGCGCATGAACTGGTTCATGTGCGAGGTGCGCTTCGTCGCCACCTCCAGAGCGGTCTCGAACTCGCGACGATCCGCTGCCGTGAGCTGCACCCCGTAGCTCCGGCAGGACTGCAGGAGGGAGTTCACCGCTCCCGTGGTGTTGTTCACCTCGTGGGACATCATGCGGATGAGCTTGTCATAGGCGGCCTTCTCCGAACGGCGCAGCTCTTCGGTCAGTTCCTCCAGGAAGATGAAACGGCGCTGGAAACCGCGGTCGAAGAATTCTCCCTTCTGGCATTTGACGCGCCGGCGGCCGCGGAGGACGAGCACGCTGGGCGCGCCCACCGGCAACTCCGCCAAGGCGAGTGCGAACGGTGAGCCCAGCTCCGCCAAGGATTGGCCCACCAGCGCCTCCGGGGCGAGGCCGAGCATGGACGCCGCCGCCGGATTGGCCGCCGCGATGCGATCGTCGAAGTCGAAGGTGATCACGCCCGAAGGAGTGCCGGCGAGCACACGGCTCAGGAAGTGCTCCTGTTCCTCGTTGCGGACGCGCTCCTCCCGCAGTCGATCCGCCATCCGGTTGTAGACCAGCGCCAGGGCGTCGAGCTCGACCTGACCGGTGGTGCGGAAGCGGGTGGCGAAGTCACCATCCTCGAGCAACTCGACGCCCGAGCGCAGCAACCGGATCGGGTCGGCGAGGCCGCGGACGAGACGCCGACCCAGGAGTACCGAAAGCAGGAAGAAGACCTCGACGGCGAGCAACCAAGGCCGATGGTGGCGGAGGAGCCCGATGGCGACCACAGCGAACGCCACGTGGATGGCCGCCAGGTAGAGGAAGAAACCAGTCTGAAGGCTTGGGCCGGTTCGACGTCGCGGCGGCTTCTCGCCCCCGTGCAGGCCGCTAGCGCTCTCTGGCTCTGCCGCGGCAGCGCTGCGCCCCTTCGACGGCCAAAGCCTCACGTGCGGATCCCGTACTTCTCGAGTCGCCGATAGAGCGCCGCCCGGCTCATGCCCAGCGCCTCGGCCACGCGGCTCACATTCCCGCCATGATGGCGGAGGCTCTTCAGGATCATCGCCCGCTCGATTTCCTCCAGCGTCATGCTGCCGACGGCCGGGAGGCTCTCGACCGACTTGCCCTCGCTCTCGGCGAGAAATGCGTCCATCTCCCGCACTTGCAGGAAGTGTCGCGGCTCGAGAGGCATCTCGTCGCTCAGCAACGCCGCACGCTCCAGATGCTGCCGGAGCTGCCTGACGTTGCCGGGCCAGTCGGCGGCCTGCAGCCAAGCCAGCGCGTCTTCGCCGAGCAGCAGATCTTTGCGCCCGTGGATACGGCCGATCTCGGCGAGCAGATGTGCGGCGAGGAGAGGGATGTCGCCCCGGCGTTCTGCCAGCGAGGGCAGGTGCGCGCCGATCAGATTCACGCGGTAGAGCAAGTCCTCACGAAAACGTCCCGCCGCTACTGCGGCAGCCAGGTCGCGGTTCGTCGCCGCCACGACACGCACGTCGAGAATGCGCGTCTCGCTCGTCCCCAGCACTTCGTAACCGCGGTCCTGCAGCACGCGCAGCAGCTTCACCTGGCAGCCCGGATCGAGCTCGCCGATCTCGTCGAGAAAGATGGTGCCGCGGCTCGCCGCGGCGAACCGACCCTCGCGATCGCGGTGGGCATCGGTGAAGGCACCGCGCACATGGCCGAACATCTCGCTCTCGAAGAGCGCCGGCGGGATGCCACCGAGATTCACCTTCACCAGCGGGCCGGCGTGGCGCTTGCTGTTGCGGTGGATGATCTCCGCGATCACTTCCTTGCCCGTGCCGCTTTCTCCCGTCACCAATACCGAAGCGTCGGTGCCGCTCACGCGGCAGACGAGGTCGAGGACGCGCAGGAAAGCCGGGTCGCGGCCGACGACGCCACGGAGGTCGTACTTGGCCTCCAGCCTCTCGCGGCTCGCTGTTCCAGTGCGCGCCGCCTCCGACGCCTCGGCGAGACCGAGCGCCGTCTGCACCGACTGGAGAATCTGCTCGTTGCTCCACGGTTTGGTGATGAAGTCGGCGGCGCCGGTTTTCATGCCCTCCACGGCGAGGGCGATGGAGCCCCAGGCGGTGATGAGGATCACCGGCACGTCGGGCCGCCGCGCCTTGAGCTGGCGCAGCAGCTCCAGGCCCTCCTCGCCGCTCGTGCGGCGGGAGAAGTTCATGTCCTGGAGGACGAGGCGCACTTCGGGGCGTGTCACCTGCGCCAGTGCCTCTGCCGGCGTCGCCGCTGCCAGCGTCGTGTGCCCCGCCTGGCGCAGGAGCAGCCCGAGAGACGCGGTCACCGAATAGTCGTCGTCGATGACGAGGATCATCGTCTGCACGGATCCTTGCTTCCTGGGCGCCGCCCTCACTCGTAATGCAGGGCTTCCGCGGGGTGCACCCGCGTCGCGAGCCAGCTGGGATACAGGCCGCAGAGGACGACCAAGGTATAGAGGATCAGGAGCGAACCGACAATGCCCACAGCGTACACCTGCCAGCCCACCCAGCCGGCGATGCCGAGCAGCGGCGCCTGCAGGAACACCAGCGCGCCCAGGAGCACCGCCAGCGTGGTGAGCGCCAGGAGCTCGCCCAGGATCTGCAGGCGCACACCGGAAGCCGTGGCGCCCATGGCCCGGCGCAGACCGAGCTCGCGGGTGCGGCGCGTCACGTTGAGCCACAGCACGCCCATGAGACCCATGGCGACCATGACCAGGAGGAACGCCGCCGCCGTCCCCCCGATGAGGAGCGGCATGAGGCGCGAGCGGAGCGCATCATGACGCTTGGAGGCCATGGAGCGCACGTCGAAGGCCCAATCCGGTGCCAGCTCGTGCATCCGGCGGGAAAGCGTCTCCTCGAACGCCGCCGTCGTGCCGGGACGGGTGCGGATCAGCAGGCGGTCCGGTGGCCATTGCTTCGCGCCGACGCGCACCGGGGTGAAGGAGACGAGCGGCGAAGCCGACAGCTCGCCGTCCCGCCGGTAGTCCGAGATCACGCCGATCACGCGGTAGTCCGGTTCGCCCTCGTCACGCGCCTGGGGCTGGCCAGCGTCATCGAAGCGCGGCAAGGACTGGCCCACTGGGCTCCTCTCTCCGAAGAACGCCTTGGCCATGTCGCGATTGATCACCAGAGGCACCCAGTCTTGATTCTCGTCACCGGGAACGAACCAGTGCCCGTCGACGAGATCCAAGCGCAGCACCTCGGGTGCCTCCTGCCCGGCGACGCCGAAGAGCATGTCCAGGTCGCGCCCGAGCACCTTCATCGACCAGCTGGACGTGCTGCCGGAGTACGGGACATTGTTCATGAGGGCTGCGGCTTCGACGCCTTCCAGGGCGCGCGCTTCCTGCTGCAACCTGAGGAGGCGTTCCCACACCGCCTGTCGCTCCTGCTCGCTGACGGTCTGGTATTCGCCGAAGTCCATGCGCACGCGCCAGACATCGTGCCAGTCGAACCCGAGCGGCTTGCGCGCGTTGTGGACGAAGTAAGCGATCGTCGTGCACACCATGCAGAGCACCAGGAAGGACACGAGAATCTCTCCCAGCACCAGACCCTGGGAGCGCTTCCGGTTCCAGATGAGGCGGAAGAGGTGGGCGATCATCGTGTCTCTCCTCTCAAGGCGGCCACCGGGTGCAACCGGGCCATCCGCCAGGCGGGATAGGCACCGGAGAAGCAGCCGAAGAAAACGGCGAGCCCGAATCCGTAACCGAAGACGCGCAGGTTCAAATGCAGGTCCGCATGCGGGATCAAGCCGCTGCCGTTGATCCAGCCCAGCACCAGCACCGCGCCGAGGAGACCGATGGCACCGCCGACCAAACAGAGGACGACGTTCTCGAAAACGAATTGCCCGACCAGATGGGCCGACGAGGCGCCGAAGGCCTTGCGCACGCCGATCTCGGACGAGCGTTCGAAGATCCGGCTCACATTGATATTCACCAGGTTGATCGCCGGGAGGAGCATGAAGAGGAGGGCCCCGCCCGCGATGATCCCGGAGACGCGGACCGTGGCCGGCTTCTCCGGTTCGGAGTAGACCACCTGGCGCGCGAGCTCTTGGAACCGCGTCATGGGCACGCCGCGGATCACCTTGAATTGGTCGCTGGGCAACTCGACTCGTTGCAACCGGGAAGCGAACTCGGCGCGGATGGCCGGAAAATCCCGGCGGCTGCGGGCGAGCAGCAGCCCCATGAAGGCACCGCGCAGCTGCTCCCTATAGTTGGGGATGCGGTTGGTGCTCACCGGCACCCAGAGGTCGGCGGTGGCAGCGAGCCGATAGTGCGGAACATCCCGCACCACGCCCACCACCCGATAGTGGGTCCCGCCGGCGTCCAACATCTGCCCCAGGGCGGGGGCGTCGCCGAAGTACTTGCGCCGCGTGCTTTCTGTGATGACCGCGACCTGGTTGGCACCCTTCTCGTCCTCGGCGCCATAGGGCGCTCCCTCGACGAACTGAAAATCGAGCACCTGCCAATACTCGTCGTCGGCGTAGCGCAGCTTGGAAAGGATCTTTTCACCGTTCACGAAGCCGTTCACGTCTTGCGGCTCCGAGACGATGGCCATGCGCTCGACCCCGGGCAAGTCGCGCACGTAGCGGTCGAGGAAGCCGTACCCGGCGCCGCCGTTGGAGCGGCTCTCGTCCCCTTCGAGGGAGATGTAGGCGACATTGAGAATGCGCGGCAGCCGGCTCTCCGGCGCCATGGGGGCGAGGAGATGATCGATGATCGCCGCCACCACCATGAGCACGACGAGGGTGAAGCCGATGCCGAACAGGCTGATGCAGGTGAACACCTTGCGCCGCCAGAGGACCTTCAGAGCCAGCTTCGTGGTGTGCGACCACATGGCAACCTCCTCAAGCCACTTGCCGGCCGTCGAAGAGCCGGATGGTGCGGTCCGTGCGCGCGGCGAGCCGGGGATCGTGGGTCACCATGACGATCGTCGTGCCCTCGCGATGCAATCCGTCGAGGATCTGGACGATCTCGTCGCCCATCTGGCTGTCCAGGTTGCCCGTGGGCTCGTCGGCCAGCAGCAGCTTCGGCCGGCCGACGATGGCGCGAGCGATGGCGACCCGCTGCTGCTGCCCGCCCGAGAGCTGAGTGGGAAAGTGGTGCAGCCGCGCCCCCAGGCCCACGCGTTCCAGCGCCTGCCGGGCGGCGGCGCGGCGCGACGTTGCGAGGCCGCGGCGGTAGAGAAGCGGCAACTCGACGTTGTCGAGCACGTCGAGATCGCTGATGAGGTGGAAGGTCTGGAAGATGAAACCGATGGACTCGTTGCGCAGCCGGGCGAGGGCGGCGTCGCCGTAGCGCTGCACCGGCCGTCCGTCCAGCTCCACCGTGCCGGCCGAGGGCGCGTCCAGGAGCCCCATGATGTTCAGCATCGTGCTCTTGCCGCAACCCGAAGGCCCCATGACCGCGAGGAACTCGCCGTCGCGCACTTCGAGCCGGATGTCGTTCAGCGCCACGGTTTCGATGCGCTCGGTACGGTACACCTTGCTCACGCCGTCCAGCCGCAGCATCGTCGCTGTGCCTGGCGCCACCGCCGTACTGCGATCCATTCCCGTTTGCATCATCACTGCTTCTACCTCCTGCGCGCCGATCAGCGTCTTCTGCTTCACGCACCTCAGCGCAGTTTGACTTCCTTGACGTGGGCGTACTCCGACATGTCGGAGATCACCACCTCGTCACCTTCGGCGAGCCCTTCCAGGATCTCTTGCTGGGCGAAGTTGGCGATGCCGAGCCGCACCGGGGTGCGGACGGCGGCGTCGCCGCGGACGACGAAGAGCACGTCGCCAGCACCAAGACGCACCACCGGACCGCGGGCGACGCAGAGCGTGCCCTCCGTCCGCGCCGTGACCAGGTGCACGTCGACGCGGCGGTTGGGCCGCAGCCCCGCATGCGTTCGTTGCATGAGGTCCACCAGGACCGTGATCGTCCCGTTCTCCACTTCCGGGAGGATGCGAGACACCTGCCCGTCCAGGATCGTGTCGCCGAGAGCGACCCGTGCCGCCATGCCGGTGGCGAGGCTCGTGGCGCGCACGTCGGGCACTCGGGTCTCGATGCGGAAGGAGCCGAGGTCCGCGACGCGGGCGATCACGTCACCGCGGTGCACGCTCGCCCCCTCGTCCTGCAGCACGTAGGTGAGGACGCCGTCCCGGTCGGCCCGGGCGGTGGCGAGTTCGAGCAGCCGGGCGGCTTCGTCCCGTTCCTTGCCGAGGATGCTGCGCTCCAGCTCCAGCTTGTGCAGTCGGGCCGCCGACGCCCGCCCCGTTTGCTGCACGTTTTCCTCCAGGCGTCGCAGCTCGAGTCGCGCTTTCTCCAATTCCATCTGCGCCGCCCTCAGGTCGTTCCCCGAGACGATGCCCTTATCGAACAGAGCCTGGTTGCGCTCGACGGTGAGGCTGGCGCTTTCCACCTCCAGCTTGCGGATGTCACGCTGCGCCTGCAGATCCGTCAGGGTCTGACGGGTGGCGATGCTCTCGCTCTGGCTCTCGACGTGCTTGAGCGCGATCTGTTCGCCCAGCTTTTCCAGCGCTAGCGTGGCCTCGCCTACATCGAGGCGCACCAGCGCCTGGCCTTGCTGGACCGCAGTGCCGGGCGGTACGAGCACCTCGAGCAGCCGCGTGTCGAGGGGTGAGGAAAGCACTTGCTCGTGCTCGGGAACCACCGTCCCCGAGGCGGTCACCGTCGCTTCCAAGGGTCCGCGGGCGACGACGGCGGTGCGGATCCCTTGGCGCCGCACCGACGGGCGCGCCCAACCAGCGAGGAGTAACGCCAGGACGGCGAGGCCGAGGACGACACCAACCACCCGTAGGGCGAGACGCAGTCGCCGGCTCCGGCGCACTCGTGGATCGATCGGGCGGTCCATGGCTATCCTCCCGAGGCCTGCTCAGCAATCCTCGTGCGCACATGGAATCGACTGCAGTCATGTCAGTTGACACTGCCAGGTGGGGGTTCGAGTGCGCGCTCCCGGACACACTGTCCGCTATCGAACAGAAGGCGGCTCGGCGGATGTAACAGTGCGGCTGCTGTGCCCGTCTGCAAGTTCGACTCGCTGCCAGTCCCTCGGAGAAGAACATGCGGCTTTGTAGATGGGTTGCCTTAGGTGTCGCCACTGCAACGCTCGGCGCCTTCTCCGAGCTCGGCGCGGCTACGGACAGCCCGTCCCGACTTCGTCAAAACGCTGCGGCTCTACTCGGAGGAGTACGACAAGCGCCGTGCCGAGAGCACCTACTTCGCCTGGAAGGGCCTCGACCCCCGGCTCCCTCACCATCATCGTCCGCAAGGCACATCAGGCCGGCCCAGGGCGGATGCCATTCGCGGCCAAGTCCCTTGACAGGATGACAGGGGGTAGGTACTTTACCAGGTGAAGTACTTTGCTATGTAAACAAAACGGACCCGCTAATGAAGAAATGGCTTGGTCGAATTGGCCGTGCCGGGGTGATGGGTCTGGCCTGGGCTGCGGCATGGGTACCAGTTGGTTCGCTAGCTGGGTGGCTGATGGTGGGTGAGTTGGAGCCTGAGTGGATCGGGGGACCGTTGTACGCGGGTTTCCTCTGCGGTGCGATGTTCTCCGCAGTGGCGGGGATTGCAGACGGCCGTCGCGGACTCGATGAGATGTCATTTCCCCGGTCCGGCGCCCGGGGCGCGGTGAGTGGTCTGCTGGTGGGAGCGCTTTGGCTCGCTCTCGTGTTGTTAAGTAACCCGCCGCAGTGGTTGCTCGAAGGTGCAGTAGTCGTTTCCTTGACTATTCTGAGCGGAGTCTCGGGAGTTGGCTCGGCGTTGCTCGCCAGAATCTGGAGAGAGCGTTGATCTCTCCGTCTGGACCGGTTCGAAACTCGGAGCACCTCGCGCGCCCACATGAGGGCATGGGCGTGAGCGACGCTTGACGGGATGTCCACATCGATACAAGCGGCCTCACAGCATGGAGCAGGGCTTTATCCTGCCCGACCCTCGCGCTTTCGAATGACCAGATTGGTCAGATCCGGTGTGAAGGCAGTGAGCGGTACGCGCCCGAGACGGACGGCCCATGGGTACAAGAGGGCCTCGAACAGATCTCGTTTCCGGTTGCACCCTGCCGGCCGGCAACGGATGTGCCGGTCATGACCGGCGCGGACATTGAGGCATTCCCAGGGGAGGCCCTCCAGGTATCCCGTGATTTCCCAGTAGGTCGCGCCCCAGGCCCCGGCTTCCTCCATCTCTCGCGGACCGCCCGAAGGTGGCTCGCTCCCCAGCCTCCCCTTCCGGAACGCGTGACGGAAAGCCCACTCGGAGCCGGGCCGCGTCCACGGGATCCACCAGAGCTGCGTCGTGTGCTGATCCACCGGAATGAGACGATTCGGCGTGTCGTTGATGAACAGGTGCCCGCGCGGCCGCAACATCTCGAACAATGTGCGCAGGATCCGCCGGCGCAACCCGTGCCGCGTCAGCGGCACATGCTCGAGCACGCCATTCAGGAGCACGAGATCGAGAGCGAGTCCCTCCATCTCCTGCTGCAGATCCGCCACGTCGACACCAGCCACGAAGCGCACCCGGGCGGCGAGACCGTGCTCTTCCAGCCGGCGTTTGCAGATCTCCACTCGTTTCGCATCGATGTCGAAGGCAAGCACCTGGGGACAACGTTCCGCGAGCGCCACCGTCGTCGCCCCGGTGCCGCAACCGAAGTCGAGGACCGTCTGGCGCTCCAGGGTGCCACAGTGGAATTCGATCTCCGGGACGGTCTTGGTGGCGAATTCCACCAGCCGGCTTCCGGGACCACCCAGATTCGCCGCCAGATAGAGAGGTCGATTCGGCCAGGAAGCCTTCTCCTGGGCGAGTTCGGTGATGAGTTGTTCGAACTCCTTCGAGTACTGAAAGCTCCGCACCACGCCCGTCCCGAGTCGAGTGTGGTCGCTCACGACGCCGGGCGCCAGCCCTGGCCGCGCACCACCCGGCCCGGCTTGGCACCGGTGTGCTCCCCGCCGGCCAGGACCTGGACGCCGTTGACGAAGACGTGGCGCATCCCCGTCGCATATTGGTGCGGCTTTTCGAAGGTGGCGTGATCGGCGATGCTCGCCGGGTCGAACACCACGATGTCGGCGAGGAAGCCGGGCTGCAAGCTGCCGCGGCGGCGGAGACCGAGGTTCGCCGCTGGCAGCGCCGTCAAGCGGCGGATCGCTGCCTCCAGCGGCACCACCTTCTCGTCGCGCACGTACTTCCCGAGCAGGCGAGCGAAGTTGCCGTAGGCCCGCGGGTGCGGATTGGAGAGAAGGAAGACGCCCTCGTTCGCCGGCGCCGCTTCGTCCGAACCGAAGCTCACCCAGGACAGCGCCAGTTCCTGGCGCACGTTCTCCTCCGACATCAGGAAGTAGATGGTGCCGACGCGGCTGTCGTCCTCGACCACGAGATCCATGGCGGTTTCTTCCGGCGACTTGCCTCGCGCCGCCGCCACCTCGGCAAGCGTCTTGCCGGTGAGGGGCTTGAGCGCGTCGTTCTTGAATGCCACGAGCAGCATCTGCTCCGGTCCCGCGGCGAGGAAGAAGTTCTCCCAGGCATCGGTGGGCGTCAGCATCTCCCGCCCGATGCGCGCCCGCAGCGCCGGATCGCGAAGGCGAGCCACCCAGGCCTTGTGCCCTCCCTCTTTGGTCCAAGGCGGCATGGCAGCGTCGAGACCCGTGGCACCCGCGGTGTAGGTGTACATGTCGGCGGTGAGACGGAGCCCCTCGGCACGACCTTTCTCCAGCCGCTGCACCACTTCGTCGAGCTTCCCCCAGTTCTCCCGGCCCGCTGCCTTCAAGTGGTAGATCTCGGCGGGAACATGGGCCTCGCGCGCGATGCGTATGATCTCGTCCACCGCTTCCAGCAAGCGGTTCCCCTCGCTCCGCAAGTGCGAGATGTACATGCCGCCGGACTCCCCGGCCGCCTGCGCCAGGGCCACGAGTTCCTCCGTCTTGGCGTAGAAGGCCGGGGCATAGATGAGCGACGAACCCACTCCCAGAGCACCTTCGCGCATCGCTTGTCGCACCAGTTCCTGCATGGTCACGAGCTCCGCCGGCGTGGGCGGCCGGTCCTCGTGTCCCAGGACATGGATGCGCACCGTCGTCGCGCCGACGAAGGAGGCCACGTTGGGCGAGATGCCGCGCTGCACCAGAGACTCCAGGTATTCGCCCAGCGTCGTCCAGGTCACGTCGTACTTGATATCCCCCTGCTCCTCCACGACCTCCTTCTTCATCGTCTCGTTCAGCGGTCCCATGGACCAGCCCTCGCCGAAGATCTCGAGCGTCACGCCTTGACGGATGTCGCTCTGGGCTCTGCCGTCGGCGATGAGCGACTCCGTGGCCCAGCTCAGCATGTTGATGAAGCCCGGAGCCACGGCGAGACCGCG
>DASRJW010000106.1 GCA_035649275.1 Candidatus Krumholzibacteriia bacterium | reverse complement strand
TCCGCTACTCACCAACGAGATGGGCGTCGTCTTCGTTGCCGCGAACCAGGGATCGAGCAAGCATCCTGACGTGGATGGCCAGACCTCCTTCACCTGGGAGGATGGCACCAGCATCGACTTCACCGCAGATCTCTTCAATCTCGGAAGCGCGAGCTGCACGACGTTACGCGACTACGACGCTCTCGGGGCCAGCGGTACGGCCGTCGTCACCCACCGGTTCAAGAACGGCCAGACGCTCGGTGACGGCGCCATCGTGATGAACGCGAATCCTGCGACGAGCTGGAACACCGTTCTGATGTCTTTCTGGTGGGAGGATGTGCAGGCGGCGTCAGGGCCTCCCGGTGATCCGACGGGACAGCTGCTGGCCACGATCCTGAACGCCGCACTTCCCGAGAGCTGCCAGGCCTCTCCGGATCCGAGCACGGACGTTCCGGAACGGGAGACGCCCGCCGCCGGCCTACCGCGCCTCACGCTCCTGCATCCCAACGTGCCGAACCCCTTCAACCCGGTGACCACGATCCGTTTCGACCTGGCACGCGAGGGGCGAGTGGACCTCGGCATCTACGACGTGGCGGGACGCCGGGTGCGCAAACTCGTGGATGGCGTCTTGGCCCGCGACCGTCACCAGGTCACTTGGGACGGTCGCGACGCTGGCGGCCGGCAGGTACCGAGCGGTGTCTACATCTATCGGCTCGTGGCCGCCGACGCCGACTTGTCGCGCAAGTTGATCGTCCTTCGCTGAGTGCAAACCGTACAGTCAGCGCAAGAGCACCACTGTTCTCGACGCTTGCACGAGGCCGGCACGCAAGCGGACGACGTAGAGCCCCGAAGGCAGACTGCGCCCGGCGTCGTCGCGGCCGTCCCAGCTCACGGCGTAGTCCCCGGGATCGCGTTGGAGCGGGCCCTCGAGTCCGCGTACGCGCCGGCCGGCGATGTCGAACACCGTGAGCGTGACCGTACCGATCTCGCCGATGCTGTACTCGAGGGTGGTCCTGGGATTGAAGGGATTGGGCCGGTTCGGTTGCAGGATTGTCATCCGCGCCGCCGCTGGCCCGTGGGGCTGGTTTGGAACGCCGCCGCTGCCGATGCCAGTGCTTCGCGCCGCCTGCACCGCCGCCAGCACGTCCAGCCGTCCGTGACCGAAGGTGTGATTCGGAACCATCGAACCCGGCACGCCACCGCAGGTCTGTTCGGAGGTGAGCGGTACTGCTGTACGAAGGAGCAGGTCCTCGATCCGATCGACCTGGCCGGCGAGGGACGGAACGGCAGAGACAATCAAGGCCACGGCGGCGGAGACGAGCGGCGTGGCCATGCTCGTGCCGTTCCAGCCGCCTTGATAGCCGCCCCCGGGGATGCTGGAGCGGATGTCCGCCCCCGGGGCGCAGAGGTCGGGCTTGAGCCGGCCGCTGCCATCGACGACGACCGGGCCGCGGCTGCTGAAGGCGGCGATGCCGTCGTCCCGCGTGGTGGCGCCGACGGAGAAGGCGAGGTCGTAGATCGCCGGCGGATAGACGACGGTGTCGCAGGCAGGGCCGTCGTTGCCGGCACCGGCAGCGACGAAGATGCCCGCAGCGCGCACGGTCTCCACGATGCTACGGAGGACGCCGGGGTCGGCGCAGCCTTCGCCGCGGTCGCAGACCCAGGAATTGTTGATCACGTGCGGCGCGAGCGCCGGTTCAGGGTTCAGCCCCTGGAGATCCGTGGGCGCCACGAACCACTGGAAACACTCGCTCACGTAGCGCAGCGCCGTGCGCTCCGTCTGCTCCCAGCAGCGGCAACCGATCCAGCGCGCTCCTGGTGCGGCGCCTATGCGGTTGCCGGCGCCGTCGTCCCCGACCATCGTCCCCATCGTGTGCGTGCCGTGGCCGGTGAAATCACCGTCGCAGGGAACGGGCGAGTCGGGTGGACATTCGACCGGACCGTCACCGCTGTGGATGGCATCGTGCCAGTTGTAGTCGTGGCGCGCCCCCTCCTGCCGGCTGCCGCGATACTGGCGCGCGAGAGCAGGGTGATCCCACTGGTAGCCCGTGTCCATGCCGCCCACGACGGCACCCTCACCGGTGACGCCTTGGGCCCATACCTCGGGAGCGCGGATCTGCGCCACGTTCCACTCGATCCCATTGTTGGTTTCGGGAGGAAGTCCCGGGCGCTGCGGCAGCGTCGCGGTGCCGATCCACGACGCCTCACGCTGGAGCGGCGTGTTCTCCACAATCCGGGCTACTGTGGCATCGCGCGCCAGCTCTTCGAGGATCCGTAACTCGGCTCGCACCCAGAGCATGTTCACGATCCAGAAGCTCTGATGCTCGACGCCAGCTGCTGTGAGCCATTTCCGCAGTGGCGCTTGTGTGCGCTCGGCGAGACGGCTCGCCGTCTCGAAGACGAACTGGCCCTTCGCTTCCTTGCTTTCCAGCGCCGCCGCGTCCGCCAGATTCGGTTGCTCGGCGAGAAGGACGAGGCACTCCGTGGGACCGCGACTTGCCGCCTCCAGGACCGCCGTCTCCACCTTGTGCTCCCAGGTTTCGGCCCCGGCCCCGAGGCCGCACACGAGCAACGCCGCCGCGACAAGGCAGCCCATGCGCATGCAATTACCCCCGGAGTCAAACAGGGCGAGGACGACCGAGTGGGGAAGGCACCACGAGGATAGCACGCACCCCGCCCGCCGGGAGGCGCACCTGGGTCCAGTTACGCCGATGCTTGCGGGCACTGACGGCGGTTGCTAGCCTGCCGCAGCTTCGGAGAGCAGTCGCGGGTGCGCGGCCCTGCGGGGAGGGGGAAAGCTGCCGTCGTGAGCGTCATCCTCGGCATCAATGCCTTCCACGCCGGCGCCTCGGCGGCGCTGCTCGTGGACGGCGTGCCCGTCGCTGCGGTGGCCGAGGAACGGCTGAACCGGATCAAGTACTACGCGGGCTTCCCCAAGCAATCGATCCAGCGCTGCCTCGACATGGCCGGGCTCCGCTTCCGCGATGTGGATGCGGTGGCCATCGGCCGCGACCGGGCCGCGAACCGCGCCGAGAAGTTGAAATACGTCCTCTCCCAACCCACGAAGCTCCTCAACCTGGCCAAGATCGGCACCACCCGGCGCAGCCTCGACGACGCCCGGGAACTCCTCGTGCACCACTGCGGCGCCGACCCGGCGGAGCTGCGCTGCACGCAGTACAACGTGGAGCATCACCTGGCGCACACCGCGAGCGCTTACTTCGCCTCCGACTGGGAACGCGCCGCGGGCCTCACCGTGGACGGCTCCGGGGACTTCTGCACCAGCATGCTCTGCGCCTGCGAAGGCGACGAGATCCGGGTGATGCACCGGATCTATGTCCCGCACTCGCTGGGCTCGCTCTATACGATGGTCTGCGAGTTCATCGGCTATGGCACCTACGGCGACGAGGGCAAGGTGATGGGCCTCGCCCCCTACGGACGCGATACCTACACCGAGCATTTCGGCGAGATGGTCGATCTCACCTCGGACGGCTTCAAGCTCAACCCGCGGTACTTCGTCCCCTTCGGCGCCAACCAGGGCATGCGGATCACCGAAGAAGGCACCATGATCTTCGATCGCCACTTCTCCCGGCACATGGAGTCGCTCTTCGGTGCACCGCGGGCGAAGCACGCTGAGATCACCACCCGGGACGAGGATCTCGCCTTCGGCCTGCAGGCGAGCTTCGAGAAGGTGTACATGCACCTCCTGCACCTGTTGCACCGGCTCGTTCCCGAAGAGCGGCTGGTGCTCGCGGGCGGTTGCGCGCTCAACAGCGTCGCCAACGGCAAGATTTTCGACTCCACGCCCTTCCGCGCCACCTGCATCCAGCCGGCAGCGGGGGACGACGGCCTCGCCCTGGGCGCGGCGCTCTACACGAGCAACGTCATCCTGAAAGAGGGCAAGCGCTGGGTGATGCGCGACGCCTTCCTCGGGCCGGAGTACGGCGAGGCGGAGCTGCGCCGGGTACTGGAGGAGCGCGGCGTCGCCTACACTCAGCTCGAGCGCGCGGCGCTCCTGCAGGAGACGGCGGCGGAGATCGAGCGCGGCAATGTCGTCGGCTGGTTCCAGGGGCGGATGGAATGGGGCCCGCGGGCCCTCGGCAACCGCTCCATCCTCACCCACCCCGGGCTCCCGGACATGAAGGCGGTGCTCAACGCGCGCATCAAGCACCGCGAGGCCTTCCGTCCCTTCGCCCCGGCGGTGCTGGCGGAGCGACAGAGCGAGGTCTTCGAGCACACCCACCCTTCGCCGTTCATGCTGCACGTGTACAAGATCCGCCCGGAGTGGCGCGAGCGCCTCACCGCGGTGCGACACGTGGACGACACCGGGCGGCTGCAGTCGGTGCGCCGGGAGGAGAACCCGCTGTACTACGACCTCATCCAGACCTTTGCGGCACGCACTGGGCTCCCTGTCATCCTCAACACGAGCTTCAACGAGAACGAGCCCATCGTCGAGCACCCGGCGCAGGCGGTGGACTGCTTCCTGCGCACGAAGATGGATGTCCTCGTCCTGGGGCCCTACTTCTGCCGGAAGCGCGAAGCGCCGGCCGGCGATGTCCCCGAGCCTGTCTGAGATCGTCATGACCTGGTCGGTGAGCGAAGAACGCCGCCTCCGCGGCTACGCTGTCGAGTGGCTGGCAACGGATTCGATGCTGCTCTCGCGCCGCACGCGCCTGTATCGCCAGCAGGGAACGGCGCCACCGGAATTGCTCGGCAAGATCCCCGCGCCCTGGTGGGAGCGCGCCGCCGGTCGCTTCCGTCTGGGCCAGCGCCTCTTGCGAGCGCTGGTCTACAACGTGGTGCCGCTCGGCGATGGCAGTCTCTTCGTGACCTATGGCAAGCGCGTGGGTCTTCTCCGCGGCGGGCGCTTCACCCCTCTCGCGCTCGGACGGCCGTGCCGCGTGCTACGCGGCGGGGCGGCGGTGGGACGGGACGGCTGCGTCTACTTCGGCGAGTACCGTACCAATCGGGAGCGGCAGAACGTACGCGTCTATCGTTATCCACCGGGTGCGTCGGAGGTCGAGGTCGCCCATGTGTTCCACGCCGGCGAGGTCCGTCACGTGCATGGCATCCAGCGCGATCCGTACGACGACTCGCTCTGGTGTCTGACCGGGGACTTCGGCCAAGAGTGTCGCATGCTGCGGACCGACGACAGTTTCCGCACCCTGCAGACGGTCGGCGGCGGCGACGAGAGCTGGCGCTGTGTCAGCCTGCTCTTCACCGCGACCCACATTTATTGGGCTACCGACGCGGAGTTCGAACGCAACAAGCTCTACCGGATGGAACGCATCGGCGCGCGGCGCGAGGTGCTCGGCGAGCTCGACGGGCCGACCTATTACAGCCAGGCTTGCGGGGAAGATCTCTTCTTCGGCGTCGCCGCCGAGCTCTGCCCGAGCCAGACGGGACGCCAGGCGTCGCTCTGGTGCTGGAACGACGGCGGTCTCGAACGCGTCGCCGCCTTCGAGAAGGACGCGCTTCCGGTGTCGCTTTTCCTGCCGGGCACGCTGCACTTCCCCGGCGGCCCCGGCCGCGCCGGCGAGTTGTACTTCCACGGCGTGGGTCTGCGCCGGGCCGACAATCGCACCTTTCGCGTGCAACGCGGGCGGCCCTCTGGCGGCGCTTCGGGTGCGGACGTCTCCCCAGCGCCGGGGTGAGCGTCAGTCGCGCCTCTCGTTCATGCCCGGGTCTCGAGGTTCGAGGAACTCGAGCCAGAGGCCACGCGCGAAGGCCGGGCGCACTCGGAGGCTCCGGCCGCGTGGATCGGAATGGGGTTCCG
>DASRJW010000105.1 GCA_035649275.1 Candidatus Krumholzibacteriia bacterium | reverse complement strand
CACCGCCACGGATCAACGCCGCTCCGGCCCGCGCCGTTCCGGGAGGGCGGGTGTGGCGGGATCACGGCGCGCCCCGGCACGCCGCGCCGTTCTCGCCAGCCAGCGCGCACCGCGCGCCTCGCAGCCCTTGTCTCTCCTTCTTGGTACGAACCCTGCCATGGCCCCCTCGTTCCCTGAACTGCTCCCGACTGCACGACCACCCGTGGCGCCGGATTCGAGTTGCCGGCACGAAAGGAGCGACGGATGAACGGAAGCCCGTTGGGTCTCGCCGCGGTCGAAAACGGCACGGCGCGGCCCGTGGAACTCGAGGTGGTTTCGGGTCCCGGCGCCGCTGCCGAGTCCTTGACGCAAGGTTTGCGTGTGGTGCGCGAGCTGCTCGCCGCCAGGGACGCCGTCTTGTTTTCGGTGTTGCCGCGCGGGCTGGTGTTCCACGCCGCCCTGGGGGAGGAATCGGCCCGACTGGGGCAGCGCGCGGCCGCGGCGGCAGCGGCGCTGCACGCCCGCATTCAGGGACCGTGCATCCTGGGCAGCCCGGTGCCGGCCGCGGCGGTGGGTCCGGTGGGGATCGCGGCGGAGTGCCCGGTGAGCGGGGCGTTGGTGCTGGCGGAACGCAGGCATCGCGAGGCGGCGGTGGCGGTCGCCGTCGCGCCGATACCGGAGTCGCAGCCGCCGCTGGCGCTGCGCTTTGCTCATGCCGTGTTCCGCGATCTGGCGCGTTTGGCCCAACGGCGGGAGCAAGGCGTCGCTCCCACGGGTCTCCTAGACCAAGAGTGGGAGCAGCATCGTTTCGCCGGCATCGTCGGCCGCTCGAGGTGCATGCGCCGTCTCTTCTCGATGGTGGAGAAGCTCGCTGCTTCGGACGTCAACGTGTTGGTACTCGGCGAAAGCGGTACGGGCAAGGAGCTCGTGGCTCGGGCCATCCACGAGGGTGATCTCTATGCGGGGCGCAAGTTCGTGGCGCAGAACTGCGCCGCCCTCCCGGAGGCGTTGCTGGAGAGCGAGCTCTTCGGCCACTGCAAGGGGGCCTTCACCGGGGCGCTCTTCGACAAGAAGGGGCTGTTCGAGGAAGCCCACGGCGGCACCTTTTTCCTCGACGAGATCGCCGACATGCCGATGGCGCTGCAGATCAAGATGCTGCGCGTCTTGCAGGACGGCGAGATCCGCCGGCTCGGCGAGACGCGTACCCACCGGGTCGCGGTGCGCATCATCGCGGCGACGAATCGGAACCTGGTGCGCGAGGTGGAGCGCGGCCGTTTCCGCCAGGACCTCTTCTTCCGCCTCAATGTGGTGAAGCTGGAGCTGCCGCCGCTGCGCCGCCGCCGCGACGACGTGCCATTGCTCCTCCGCTACTTCACCGATCAGGTCTGCGCGCGCCTGCGACGCCCGAGCTTGCGCTACAGCGAGGAGACCTTGCAGCGCCTGCTCGAGCACGACTGGCCCGGGAACGTGCGCGAGCTGGAGAACGAGGTGGAGCGGCTCGTGGCCTTGCACGGCGACGAGGGCGTGATCCAGCCCTACATGCTCTCCGAGCGCTTGCGGTATGGCAGCGGCGTCGACTGGTCCCTCGACCGCCTGGAGGAGAGCCGCAACCTGCACCAGGCCACCGAATACCTGGAGCGCGCCATGATCGGCCGCAGCCTGGAGCGGCATGGCTGGAACAAGTCGCGGTCGGCGCAGGAGCTGGGGATCAGCCGCCAGGGGCTGATCAAGAAGGTGAAGCGCCTGCGCCTGCTGCGGCCCGATGCGGCAGGACGTGCCGGCGGCAAGCGGCGCTCCCTCCCCGGGCAGGAAGAGCTGCCCTTCACGGCGGAGCGGGATCTGGTGGCGGTGCCGGTGGGGTGAGGTGAGAGCGGGCGCGACGGGAGCAGGAGAGTGGGTGGGCGCGCGGGGAACCTCCAGGTTGCGACGCGATCCGACGCGCGACCCGCGATCCGTGCGGGCCCAGCACGCGCCACCACACTGCGGAACGAACTTGCCGGCGTGGGCGGCGCCTGCGTAGGATGGCGCCGCCGCTTGGGCGGACAGCAAACGCCGTTCCAGCGGCAGGGTGCGTCCGCTAAAGTCCATGACACGCAAACGTCGAGACGTTCTCGCCCACCGCGACCTCTACAGCTTCGCCGCCATCGTGCTCCTCTGTGTCCAGGTGGTGGTCTTCCGCCGCTTCCGCATCGACGACGCTTTCATCGCCTATCGCCACGCCCGGCATCTGGCCGAGGGTCTGGGACCGGTGATGAATGCGGGCGAACGGGTCGAGGGCGTTTCCAACTTGCCCTGGACGGCGCTGCTCGGCCTCCTCGCCGCGCTCGGTCTGGAGCCGCACGCCGTGGCGCCGGTGCTTTCCTTTCTCTGCGGTCTCGCCGTCGTCGGTCTCACCGCGGCGCTGGCGGCGCGAGCTCTGGAGGACCGGCGCGCCGGCGGACCGGCGGCGCTGTTCGTCGCCGCAGCGGCGCCGCTCGCGGTCTGGAGCGTGAGCGGCATGGAGACCCTCGCCTTCACCGCGCTCCTCGCCACGCTCTTCTTCGGCGCTCTGGAGGAGGTTCCTCAGGGCCGCGGTGGTTGGCGCGCGGGGATGCTTCTCGGTGGCGTCGCGGCGTTGCGTCCGGAAGGCATCGCCTACGCCTTCCCGCTGTTCCTCGCCGCCCCGGCGGCACGACGCTGGTGGGTGCGCCTCGTTTTTGGTGCTGCCCTCGTTCTCGCGCCGTTCGTGCTCTTCCGCTGGCTCTACTACGGTGATTGGCTGCCGAATCCGGTGCACGCCAAGCTGAGTCCGGGAACCGAGGCGCTCGCTTCGGGGCTTCTCTATGTCACCAAGGGCGCTCTCACTTTCCCCTGGCTCTGGTTCGCTTTGTTCGGCCTCCCTCTCTGCAGTGCCCCCCGGGCCCGTCTCCTCGCTGGCTGGATCGCCACCACGTTTCTCGTCGCCCTCGTGTCCGGCGGCGAGAGATTCCCCGGCTACCGGCTCTTGCTGCCGGCCTGGCCCGCCCTCGCCGTGGGTGCAGAGACCGGATTGCGGCGCTTGCAGCTGCTGGCGCACCGGAAAAACCTCCGCCTCGCGAGCGCCCTTCTCCTTCTCGTCGGTGTCTGGCTCCTGGTGGCGCCACGAACCCTCTTGCCCCTCATGGCCGGCGCGCTACGCTGGGCGCGCTTGCAAGAGGCGCCGGCGGCGCACGCGGTGCGACTCGTTGCGGAGATGCGCGCTCTCGGTGCCCTTGCCTTGGGGCTCGGCGGCGCCGGGCTCTGGCTGCGCTGGCGCCGGCATGTACTGGCGGAAAAACCGGGAGCGATGGAGAGCGAGGTGCGCGGCCAAAAGGCGGCGCAGGGCCATCTGGCGGCGCGCCGCACCTTGCAAGCCGCGCTGGTCGGCGCGCTTCTGCTCACCTTGCTCCCGGGCTGGCTCGATCCGTCGCTGCGCTTGTGCCGCGTTCCCGACCCGGCGGTGCGCTTCGGCCAACCGGTGGGGGAATACTTGCGCCGCACCTTTCCGCCGGCGACGACGGTGGCGACGAACTGCGCCGGCAGCTTGCCTTACTTCGCCGAGCTGCCGGTCATCGACATGCTCGGCCTCACGGATGCGCACATCGCGCGGGTGCGGCCGGACCAGAGGCAGTGGATCGGGCACGAAAAGGGCGACGGCGCCTACGTCCTCTCCCGCCACCCCGATCTCATCGTTCTCGGCGGCCCGCAAGGCTCGGCGACCCCTTGGCCTTTCCCGGGAGACCAACAGATCGTTGCCGCGGCGGAATTCCAACGCGACTACACCCTGCAGCGTGTGGTGCTGCAGGATTTCGAGTTCCTCTACTACGCGCGCCACGCCAGTGTGCCCGCGCCTCGCTAGAAGGAAAGCGACGTGCCGATGTCGGTCCGCCAGTGGAACTCGTCGTCGCAGCCGACTGCGAAGCGCAGCGGTTGGGTTTGGCGCAGATGGGCGACGGCGCCGAGTCCGACGCCCCAACGCAAGCGGGCCTGCCGCAACGCCGCCGCTTCGGTCACCGCGCCGGGAGCCGAGGCGCCCCAAGCGCTGCCCGCGTCGGCGAACACGTGCAAGGTGAGCGGGAGAGCGACCCGTTCGAAGCTCTCGGGGCTCCAGAAGTTGAGGGGGATGCGTGCTTCCAGGCCACCCCAGCCGCCGGCATCGCCGTTCGCCACCGCGTAGCTGTGACTCCGCAGGCTCGGGCCGCTGCCGAGGTGCAGGCGACCGTAACGTGGCACCGTGCCGCGTACACCGCGCACTTCGACACCCGCGGCGAGGACGAAGCGCCGGCTGAACGGGAAGGCACCTTGCAACTTCGCTTCCACGTCCTGGTGTTCCGCCGCCCCCGTGGTGGCGCCGAGAGCCAGTTGTCCGTTCCAGTAGGACCAGAGGAAACGCTGCGGTCGCGCCCCCCAGGCGAAGGCGATGGAGCCGCGGCGGAGGCGGTCGCTGCTGCTGCCGGAGAGCAGTCCCGCCGCTTCCGAGGCGTGCACCTGCGTGAGGGCGCCGGCGAGCTCGAGGCGCGGGCCGCGGGGAGGCAGTTGCAGCTTCGCTCCGACCGCGGTGCGGTCGAAGACGATGCCGCCTTCTCCTTCCTCCGGTGCCTGCACCAGGTCGGCATGAAAGGTCGCACCCAGCGGCAGTGCCAGGAGCGGCTGCGGCTCGGACCATTCGAGGTGCAGCAACTTGGCGCCGCCGCCGGCGGCCTCGAGAGAAAAACGTTCGCCCCGACCGGCGCCACCCCAGAAACGCAGCTTGCCGCCGAGGACGATCCGGTCATCGGCGCGGATCTGCAGCAGCGGTTGCAACGACGCCGGGGGAGATCGCCGGGCGCTCACGGTGATGGAGACGGAGTCCGGCGCCAGCAGCGACGGTATCACCTCGAGATCTCGGAGCCAGCCGAGGGCGAGGATTTGCTGGCGAGAGCGCTGCACGCGGCGGGCGTCGAAGCGCGCCCCGACCTCGAGACCGAGTTGGCGGAGCAAACGCTCCGGCGCCGGAATGTCTGTCCCGAGCGTCTGGATGCGAAGGACGCGGGCGCCGTCCGCGGCCTCGAATGACGCGGCGGCGGCCCCGTGAGCACCGCTTGTGAGCAGCAAGGTGCAAGCGAAGAGCAGGCCTCGGACTGTCATGCGACCTCCGCTGCTTCGCCTTGGAAGCTCCGTACCGGATCGGCGCCGAGCGCCGCGTGCGGGTGGGCGGGGTCTGCGGGGCGCCGCCCCGCTCCACGCGTGCGGACGGCGGGGGACGTACCGCCTCGCCAGCGGCCAGGTGGTTGGAGCGCAGCCAGGAGCTTGGAGGCTTCGCTATACTGCGCCATGCCCGAGTCAAGCGGCTCCACGCGCCTGTACCTCGACGACCCCGAGCGCACCCACTTCCGCTCCCGCGTGCTCGAGCGCTTGTCGCTCCCCGAGGGCGGCATCGGCCTCGTGCTCGCCGAGACTTGCTTCTATCCCACTTCCGGCGGACAACCCCACGACACGGGGATCCTGCATGGCAGCCCGGTGGTCGACGTCGTCGAGGACGAGGCGGGTCGGGTGGTGCACTGTCTGCGCGCCGAGGCGGCGGCGCTGGCCCTTCGTGCCGGCGACTCGGTGGAGGGAGAGATCGATGGGTCGCGCCGCCGGCACCACATGCAACAGCACTCGGGCCAGCACCTGCTGTCGGCCACCTTCGTCGCTCTCCTGCAACGCGAGACGGTTTCCTTCCATCTGGGGGAAAGCCGTTGCAGCATCGATCTTCCCGGACCGCTCCTGGAAGCGGAGGCGCTGGAGCAGGTGGAGAAGCGGGCCAACGCCGTGATCTGGGAAGGAAGGCCGCTGCACGTGCGCTCCCTGGACGCCGCTCAGGTGGCGGGGTTGCGCAAGGCGCCGCCGGCCGGCCTCGAGCGTGTTCGGGTCGTCGAGATCGAAGGCTGGGACTCGAGTCCATGCTGCGGCACCCACGTGCGGCGCACGCACGAGATCGGTCTGATCAAATTGCTGGTGCAGGAGCGCCTGCGCGAGGCGGCGCGCCTCCACTTCGTCTGCGGCACTCGCGCACTGGAAGAGGTGGCGCGCTGTTTCCAGCTTCAGGATGCCTTGGTGCGCGCCCTCACCTGCCACCCCGAGGCTGTGTTGGCGCGCGTCGGCAAGCTGCAGGAGGAGGGACGGCAGCTCCGGCGGCAGCTCGAAAGCACGGCGCGCGAGCTCGCCACCGGGCGCGCCGAGGCGAGGATCGCGGCGGCACCGCGTCTTGGCGGTCATCCACTGGTGCTGCAAGCGCTGGAAGGAGTCGAGGCCGCGGCGCTGCAGGTGGCAGCGGCGGCGCTGGTGGAGCGCGGTGCCATCGCCCTCCTCGGCGCCGCGGGGGAGCGGGCGCAATTCCTCTTCGTCTGTCCGTCCGGGACCGGAATCGATCTGCGCCCGGCGCTCCAGGCGGCTTGCGCCCTCGCCGCAGGTCGCGGCGGGGGAACGGCGGAGCGCGTGCAGGGTTCGGGAGCGCGGGTCGATGCCTTGCTCCCCGCCCTGGAGGCGGCACGGGCCGCCATCGAGGCACAGGTCACGGGCGCGGACTTTGACAAACCTGCCAACGGTCCCTAGGTTGTCCACCTGGCGTGTGCGGGAGCAGCACGGAGCGCGGCCAGCGGCTTGGCCGTCGCGGTGCTCGTGGTGCAGGTGCTCGTGATGCAGAGGAGGACGTGATGCGGCGCCGTGCAGGTCTCGTGCTGGGGTTGGCGATCCTAGGTGCCGCAGGTGCGGCCGCGGCGCAGCCGACGCCGGAAGAGAAAGCCCGCCCCATCCATGTCGGCAACCTGAACGTCGCCGTCATCGGGGCCGGCTACGCCGCCCACGACCATCCCACCTACGACGATCACTTCTTCATCGGCATCGACTACCAGCGCCGGATTTTGCGCCGGGAGATCCGTGCCGTGCCGCTCTGGGTGCGCGGGGCGTTGCAGTTCACCGAGGACGAGCGAAACCTGTCCTCCTCCTACACCTACTGGCCTGATCCGATCGCCGGCGACACCGCGGGGCCGGAGGAAGTGGAGGAGCAAACCAGCGATTTCGGTATCCGGGCCGAACTCCTGGCCGATGTCGTGCACGGCAAGAATGTGGCGCTATATGGGGGCGGTGGCTTCGTCGTCCACCTGGTGAACTTCACTTCCCGCGGCCGCAGTTCCGGCCGGGCGGGGGCCGCCGGGATCGAAGCGGACGAGAACCAGCTGGCCCCCTCGGTGGCCGCGGGCGTGCGTCTGTTCTCCGCCAAGCATCCCTACACTTTCTACGGTGAGGTGCGCTACGGCTTCACCTACGGGCGCGCCACGGGAGCGCAGGACGAGACGCCCGCCCATGCCCCCGCGCTCGCCGACTTCGCCGTCGACTCGAGGAGCAACGTGAGCTTCGAAGGCGGCATCGGCGTACACTGGTGAGAACGGGGCGGGATCTTCAGGGCACGGTCGCCGGAGTCTCGCGCTCGAGGCGGAAGCGATCGCCCCGCAGGATGCGATCCACCACGTCCATCCCGGCGACGACGCGGCCGAATGCAGTGTAGCGGCCGTCGAGTCGCGGTACCGGCAGGTGGGTGATGAAGAACTGCGAGCCCCCGGTGTCCTTGCCGGCGTGCGCCATGCCGACGATCCCCTCGCGATCGTAACGCAAGTTGCCGATCTCGCAGGGCAGGAACTCTCCCGCATCGCCCCAGCCGTCGCCCCGCGGACATCCTCCCTGCACGACGAAAGCCGGAACCACGCGATGGAAGACGCCGTCGCGGTAGAACCCCGTATCCACCAGGTGCAGGAAGTTGGCTACCGTGCGCGGGTAATCGTCGCCGTCCAGCTCGAGGACGGCCGTGCCGCGGGGCGTCACCAGGCGCACGCGCACCGCACCCAGGTCGATGGGCGGCAGCGCCGAGGGCACGACACCAGGGCGTGCCTGTGGCGGCGGCGGTGCTGGCGTTTCCTTCTGGCCGCGCAGCTTGGCGAGCGCTTCGCGCGCCACCTGCACGAGACGCGGTTCGGCTCCACCCTGGGCGCTCTCGAGGCAGGCCATGGTGGCAGGCGCGCGACCCGCACCGGGAAGGGCGGCGAGCGCCGGGAGCACAGCGAGACGCACGTCGATGCCGTTGTGGCCCTGCTGCCAGCGTTGGTACGCGGCCACCAGCGCCGGGCCGCTTTCAGCGAAGGCGAGGGAGCCGAGAGCATCCGCGGCCTGGGCGGCGACGACGAAGTCCTCGTCTTCCAGCGCCCGCTCGAGAGCCAGGCGCACGCTGCTGCGCTCGCGACGCGGCAGCTCCTTGCCCAGGGCGCCGAGAGCTTGCGTCGCCTGGGCGCGCTCCAGCGGCCCCGCGTCGCTCAGGGTGGCGAGCAAGAGCGTCGTCGCCGGTTCGGCACCCAGGACGTCGACCGCCACGGCGAGCGCTTCGGCGCGGACGAAATCGACGCTGTCTCCCCGCGCCGCCTCGAAGGCGTCTCGGGCCTTGGCGCCCTCGGCTTTCGCCAGGACTCTGAGCGCCGCGAGGCGCACTGCCGGCGCCGGATCGGCGCGCACTTCCCGCACCAGATGGGTGTCTTTCCCGGCGCCGAGCTTTTCCAGCGCCGCGAGCGCCGCCTCGCGCACGAGGGGGTGCGTGTCCGCCACCATCGAAGCACAGTAGGTGCGTGCCTCCGGGTCGCCGAGCTGTCCGAGGGCGCTCAAGGCGCTGGCCCTGACCTCCCATTCCGGGTCGGCGAGAAGCGGATAGAGCGCCGGCGCTTTCCCGGCGTCGGGGTATTTGGACAGCGCCCGGGCTCCCGCCGCGCGAGCGTAAGCGTCGGGGTGGCGGAGGAGGGAAAGCACTGAGGGCAGGAAGGTGGAGTCTGGCCGGATCGTCATGGCCTCGGCGATGCGCCAGGCCGCTTCCGACTCGCGGTTGGTGAGGGAACCCAGGTCGGCGAGGAGATCGAGGGCCCGCTCGGTGTCGATGTTCGCCAGCGTGAGCGCTGCCATGCCCTCCAGGCGTGGCGCTCGCGCTTCCGAGCCCATGCCGGCGAACAAGCCCGCCGCCACCCAGGGGCTCACGGCGGCGAAGGAAAGGGCGCTCGCGTGGGGGCGCACCGCTTCGATGAACATCCAGCGTCTGGAGGTCGGTTCGCTTTCGATCTTGCTGTCGAGCGCCAGCTCGAGGCGCGAGCGCTGTGGCTCCTGCAGACCCTGCAGCTGCCGCAAGGCCCACGCCGTCTGCTCCACCACCGTCGAGTCGGCATCGTCGAGAAGCGGCAGGAGCGCCTCCAGCGCTGCCGCATCTTGGATGCGCCCGAGGGCCATGGCGGCGGCCCGGCGCAGGCGCGGATCGGGATGGCGCGTGGCCTGGAAGAGCGTGCTGTCGCCGAAGCTGCGGGCGCTCTCCAGCGCCACGAGACGTTGGCGTGCTGCCCGGGTGCTGTCGGGAGCGGCGTGGTCGGAAACACGACCGCCGCCGCAAGCGCCGTGCAGCGAGCCGAGGAGAAGGACGAGAGCCAGAAAAGCCAGACGCTGACCGCGCAACGGTGCCTCCAGTCGCGCGGCAGTATAGGCGGCCCAGCCTGTGCTCTCAACCGGAGGCGAAGCCGTGGCTGGACAGGGAGCCTGGGGTCTGCTGCAATCGGGCGGCGCCAGCGGGACGGGAGGTGGCCGATGAGCAGGTTGCGCATCGCCGTCGTCGGTGCGACAGGAGCCGTGGGTCAGGAGATGCTGCGGGTGCTGGAGCAGCGCGGCATCGGCGTGGAGGAGCTGCGCGCCTTCGCTTCGCCCCCATCGCGCGGCGCTGCGGTCGTTTTTCGTGGTGAGCCGTTGCCGCTCCGCCTCCTGGAGCCGGGCTGTTTCCGCGGCCTCGATTTCGCCCTCTTCTCCGCCGGCGCCGAGCGCAGCCGGCAATACGCCCCACAAGCCGTGCAGGAAGGGGCGGTGGTGGTGGACAACAGCAGCGCTTTCCGCCTGGATGCGGCGGTGCCGCTGGTGGTTCCGGAAGTCAATGCCTCGGCTTTGGACGGGCACCGCGGTCTCGTCGCCAACCCCAACTGTTCCACCATCCAGATGGTGGTGGCGCTCAAGCCGGTGCGCGACCTCTTCGGTCTGCGTCGCGTCGTCGTGGCCACGTATCAGTCGGTGTCCGGTGCCGGCCGCCGCTCCATGGGAGAACTGGAAGCCGCGAGTCGCGCCTACCTGGCGGGCACTCCCGAACCGCGCGAGGTGTATCCGCGCGGCATCGCCTTCGACGTAGTGCCGCACATCGACGTCCTCGACGCCGCAGGCTGGAGTCGCGAGGAAACCAAGATGCGCCAGGAAAGCCGCAAGATCCTCGGGATGCCGGAGCTGCGTTTGTCGGCCACGTGTGTTCGCGTCCCCGTGTTCCGCTGTCACAGCGAAGCCGTGCACGTGGAGACCGAGAGCCCCGTCGACCTGGAGGCGTTGCGCACCGCCATGCAACGCCAGCCCGGGCTGGCCCTGCGCCCGGAGGCGGACTACCCGCTGGCGCGCGAGCTCGCCGGCCGCGACGAGGTCGGGGTCGGCCGCTTGCGGCTCGATCCACAGGAGCCGCGCAGCCTGGCGTTTTGGGTGGTGTCGGACAATCTGCGCAAGGGCGCGGCGCTGAACGCGGTGCAGATCGTCGAGCACCTTTGCCAGGCGCGAGTGCGCGGCGGCACCTGAAGCATGCGTCTCGTCGGTCTCGCTCTCGGGCGCTACATTCCCCGTTCCTCGCCGCTGCACCGGTTGGATGCGGGCATCAAGCTCGTGGGTGCCTTCTGTTTGGCCACGGCTTCCCTCTGCAGTTCCAGGCTCGACCTGCAGCTGTTGCAGGGAGTGGTTCTTCTCGCCGCTTTCCTTCTCGCCCGCCTACCGGCGCGCTTGCTGCTGCGGGCCCTGCGCGGGGCGGCGTGGCTGCTCGCTTTCGTCGCCCTCGCCAACCTCGGATGGGCGGCCGTCTCCGGCGGTTGGACCCGGGAACAGAATCCAGCCGAGTTCGGCGTCCTCTTGGCCAGGCTCTTGGATCTCGTCCTGCTGAGCGTGCTCTTCACCGCCACCACCGTACCGGTGGATCTCGCCCGTGGCCTCGATCGACTCCTCGGACCTTTGCGGCGCCTGCGTCTCCCGGTGCACGAGCTCGGCTTCCTCCTCGTTCTCGCCTTGAGCTTCATCCCGATCTTCCTCGCCGAAGCGCGCAGCCTCGTGGCCGCGCACCGTACCAAGATGGGCGGCTCGCGCTGGCGCTGGTGGCATCGGCTGCAAGCCGTGGTGCCTCTCGCGGTACCGCTCTTTTTGAGCGTCTTGCGGCGCGCCGACGAACTCGCTGTGGCCCTCGACGCCCGCTGCTTCGTCCCCGGGCGCCCGCGCACCGCCTTCGTTCCGCCGCGTCACGGGCGAGCGGAAGGCACCTGTCTGGCCCTCTGCCTGCTCGTTCTCCTTGCGTCCGTCTGGCTGCGGCGCTAGACCACGGGGCATGACGAACTACCGCATCGATCTCGCTTACGACGGCAGCGATTTCCATGGCTGGCAGGTGCAGCCTGGCCAACGCACGGTGCAGGGAGAACTGCAGCAGGCGCTGGAACACTTGTTCGGAGACCTGGCGGTGCCGGAAGGCGCCGGCAGGACCGACGCCGGCGTGCACGCGGTGGGGCAGGTGGCGAGCTTCCGCCACGACGAGGCGCGGGAGCCAGCCTGGCTGCGGCGGGCCCTCGGTGGCCTCCTGCCGCGGGACATCCAGGTGCACGAGGTGCGGCAGGTGCCGGCGGAGTTCTCCGCACGTCACAGCGCGGTGGCGCGCAGCTACCGCTACCGCTGGCATCGCGGCAGCAGCGTCTTCTGGCGTCGCTACAGCTTGGAGGTGCCCGAGTCGCTGCGCGCCGAACCCATGGACGAAGCGGCGCGCCTGCTCCTCGGCGAACATGATTTCACCGCCTTCGCCGCCAGCGACGCCGGCGTTCACTGCCTCTGCCTGGTGGAGCGGGTCCGGGTTCGTTCCCAGGCCGCCTGGGTGGACCTCGACATCACCGCCAATCGCTTCCTGCACAACATGGTGCGGCGGATCGCTGGAGCCTTGCTCGAGGTCGGGGTGGGGCGCTTGCAGCCGAGCGCGTTGCGCGACATCCTGGAGCAGAGGGACCGCGGCCGAGGCGGTCCCTGCTTGCCGCCCCAGGCGCTTTTCCTCCTGGGCGTGCGCTATCCTGGGGAGCCCGGTCCGGGCCTGGAGCCGGCTTCGTTCCTCGAGTGGAAATGGTGATTTCACAATGAGTCGAGCCTGTGAGCTCGGAGGGCGCCTGAAGCTCTCCCAGAGTGCCGACCGTCGCCTCGAGGCGGGCCCCGCGGTCCTCAGGAGGCCCCATGGCTGAACCCTTCCGGCCGGCCAGCCCGCTTCTCCGGTGGCGGCCTTATGCCGCCGGTTTGCTGACGGGCGTGCTGGTCGGTGTCGCAGTGCTCGCGGTGCTGCATTTTCGTGCTCCGCGGCGGAGCCCGGACGGCGCTCCTGCTGGAGTGGCGCGGGGACGCGAGCACTCCGCCGAGGTGGTGCGCCAGTCCCGCACCACCGCCATCGTCACCGCGGTGGACATGACGCGGCGCGCGGTGGTGACGATCCGCGCCGCCGGCCCCGTCGCGGTGAAATCGCCGATGCTCGATCTCTTCCGCTGGCCCGCGAGCCGGCCACGTACGGTGGACCGCGAGTGGGTGGGGAGCGGTTTCCTCCTCGATCGCGACGGCTTCATCGTCACCATGGCGCACGTGGTGCAAGGGGCCACCGACCTGAGCGTCAGCCTCGGGGACGGCAGCAGCGCTCTCGCCGAGGTGGTGGGCATCGCACCGCGCTTCGACCTGGCGCTCCTGCGCGCCGAGCTCGGCGCGCACGCCGAGGCCAGCCCGGCGCAGCTCGGCGACAGCGACGAGATCATGGTCGGCGAATGGGTCATCGCCATCGGCAGTCCCTTCGGCGATGCCGTCGGCGACCCGCAGCCCTCGGTGAGCGTTGGGGTCATCAGCGCCGTGCGGCGGGACCTGCTGCCGCCGGAAGGCCACCTCGGAGCCTGGCCTTACTTCGATCTGCTGCAGACCGATGCGGCGATCAACAGCGGCAACAGCGGCGGTCCCTTGGTGAACACCAACGGCGAGGTGATCGGCGTCAACATGGCGCTCTACAACGTCGAAATGCGCGCCGCCAACGTGGGCGTCAATTTCTCCGTGCCGATCAACACGGTGAAATGGGTGGTGCAGGAGTTGCGCGAGGTGGGGGAAGTGCGCACCCCCTGGGTGGGGTGGCGCTTGCAAGAGGCGATGCCGCCGGAAACGCGCCGGCGCGTAGGACTGGCCGAGGAAGACGGGGTGCTGCTGGTGAGCGCGGTGGAACCAGGGAGCCCGGCGGCGCGCGCCGGCATCCGGCCTGGTGACGTGCTCATGCAATTGAACGGCCAGGAACCTTACTCGCTGCCACGCGCCGAGCGCATCCTCTTCACGACGCGCGTCGGCGACAGCATCCGCGCCCAGTTGGTGAAGGATGGACAGCGGCTGGACGTGGTGTTAGAAGTAGAGGAGAACCCGAAGGTGCAGGCGCAGCGGCTGCAGCGCCGCCAGCGTTCGCGGAGCTGAAAGCTCCGCCGCGGCGGCGCGGTGGGGGCGTTCCCGCCCGCGGCTGCGGCGGGGTCGAGACGAAGGGATCGCCTTGATTCCGCGCTACAGCCGTCCCGAGATGGCGGCGCTCTGGAGCGACGCCAACCGCCTGCGTTTGTGGACGGAGATCGAAATCCTGGCCTGCGAGGCCCTGGCGGCCACCGGCGTCATCCCGGCCGCCGAAGTCGCGACGCTCCGCCGCCAGGCGAAGCAGGCCGGGGTGGACGCGGCGCAGGTGGCGGAGCGCGAGAAGGCCACGGACCACGACGTCGCTGCCTTCGTCGACGTTCTCGCCGCCGCGGTCGGTCCGGCGTCGCGCTGGCTCCACTTCGGCCTCACCAGCTCCGATGTTCTCGACACCGCGCTGGCCGTGCAATTGCGCGACAGTGGTCGCTTGCTGCTCGGCGGCGTCGACGCCTTCGCCGCCGTCCTCCTGCGGCGCGCGCAAGAGTTCCGCCTCACTCCCATGGTGGGGCGCACCCATGGGATGCATGCCGAACCCCTCACCTTCGGTCTCAAGCTCTTGCACTGGTACGCCGAGATGCGGCGCCACCGACTGCGTCTCGGCCGCGCCGTGGACGCCGTGGCGGTGGGCAAGCTCTCCGGCGCCGTCGGCACCTTTGCCGCTCTCGGACCCGAGGTGGAGGCCCGGGTGTGCCGCGCCTTGGAGCTCGGCTGCGAGCCCCTCGCCACCCAGGTCGTGCCGCGCGACCGGCACGCCGAGTTCGTCGCCGCCCTGGCCTTGCTCGGCTCCGGTTTGGAGCGAATCGCCACCGAGCTGCGGCACCTGCAGCGGAGCGAGGTCGGCGAGGTGGAGGAAGCCTTCGCGGCGACGCAGAAGGGCAGCTCCTCCATGCCGCACAAGCGCAACCCCATACGCAGCGAACGCCTCGTCGGCCTGGCGCGGGTGCTGCGCTCCCAGGTGACGCCGGCGCTGGAGAACGTGGCTCTGTGGCACGAGCGCGACATCTCCCACAGCGCCGTGGAACGCATCATCCTTCCGGATGCCTGTCTCGCTGCCGACTACATGTTGGCCCTGGCCACGCAGCTCGTCGACGGGCTCGTGGTGCGGCCCGAGCGCATGCGGCGCAACCTCGAATCGAGCCGCGGTCTGGTGTTCTCGCAAGCGTTGCTCCTCGCCCTCGTCGGCGCCGGGCTGCTCCGGGATCGGGCCTATCGCCTGGTGCAGGAGGCGAGCCGTGCCGCCCGCGAGGGCGAACGCAGTTTGCGCGACGTCGCTTTGGAGACCGAAGGCATCGAGGCTGTTCTCGGCCGCGCCCAGGTGGAGAAAGTCTTCGATCTCGACCACCAGCTACGGCACGTGGACCAGCTTTTCGCCCGGGTGTTGGAGGCGGACGGCGCATGAACACCCGTGCTCCGGCGTTGCAGCTCGGCGCCCTGGACGATGCGGATCTGGCTCAGGCTCTGCGGCATTTGGGTCTCCACCTCCGCGTCGAGGAGGTGCGCCGGTTGCTCGGCCGGCTGGAGCGCGAGCCGACGCTGGCGGAGCTGGCGCTTCTCGACAGCATGTGGAGCGAGCACTGCTCCTACAAGAGCAGCCGGGCACTGTTGCGCCTGCTCCCCACCCAAGGTCCGCAGGTCGTGCTCGGCCCCGGTGCGGACGCCGGGGTGGTGCGGCTGCCGCGGCGCAGCGAGAACGGCAGCCTCGAGCTTCGGGGCGCGACGCACTGCCTCGCCCTGGGCCACGAGAGCCACAACCATCCGAGCCAGCTGTTGCCCTTCGAAGGTGCCTCCACCGGTATCGGCGGCATCGTACGCGACGTCTACTGCATGGGAGCGGAGGTGATCGGAGTCCTCGATGCCCTGCGTTTCGGCGATCCCGACGGCCCCCAGGCCGAAGTGGTGCGGCAGATCGTGCGCGGTGTAGTGGCAGGAATCGCCCACTACGGCAATGCCCTCGGCGTTCCCAACCTGGGCGGCGAGGTGGAGTTCGACGGCGCCTTCGACGACAACTGTTTGGTCAACGTGGTCGCCCTGGGCAGCATGGAGGAGTCGGATCTGGTGCCGAGCCGCGCCCCGGCGGTCGCGGGCGAGGCAGACTATGTCCTCCTCCTGGTGGGCAAGCCCACCGATGACAGCGGCCTCGGCGGTGCGGCCTTCGCTTCCGGCATTCTCGACACCGACGAGGCCACCCAGGAACGGGGCGCGGTGCAGCTCCCCGACCCCTTCTTCAAGCGTGTGCTCAGCGAAGCGAACCGGGCGGCGCTCGCCTTGCTTCGCCAGAGCGGCCGTCCCTTCGCCATGAAGGATCTCGGCGCCGCCGGCTTGGGGGGCGCGGCGACCGAGATCGCTGGCAGCCTGGGCCTCGTCCTCGACCTCGACGCCGTGCACCGCGATCAGCCGGAGCGGAGCGCGGCGGTGCTCCTGGTGGCGGAGACGCAGGAGCGCTATGTCTTCGCCGTTCCGGCGTCGCTGGCCACCGAGCTGCGCCGGCTCTACGAGGAAGACTTCGAACTCGGCCGGATGGTGCGCGGTGCCGGGGCTCGCGTCATCGGCCGCTTCGACTCGAGCGGGCGGGTGCGGGTGCTGCAGCACGGCCTCGTGCACGTGGATCTGCCCACCGAATGGGTGACCCAGGCGGAGGAGATGCATTGGCCGCGCACGGCCCGTCGCGCCACGCCGCCGCGGCCCGCCGAGCTCCGCGGCCTGCTCCGGCGGGACCTGGAAAAGGACCTGCGCGCCGTGCTCGGCTCCCGCGCCGGTGGTTCGCGTTGGCCGCTGTTCGCGCACTACGACAGCGATGTGCAGGGGCACACGGCCTTCCGTCCCGGGGATGCGGACGCCGGTTTGCTCGTGCCCTGGCGCGACGAGGAACTGGCCGTCGCGGTGGCCGTGGCCGGCCCGGCGCGCCGCGGCAGCAGGGACGCTTACCTCGCGGCGCAAGCGACGGTGTGCGAGGCGGTGCGCAATGTCGTCGCCGTGGGGGCCACGCCCTGGGCCCTGACCGACTGCCTCAACTTCGGCAGCCCGGAGAATCCCGAGTGCATGCACGAGCTGGAAGAGACGGTGCGAGGTCTGGCGGACGCAGCGGACGCTCTCGGCTTCCGCGGTTTCCCCCTGCCGTTCGTCTCCGGAAACGTGAGCTTGTACAACGAGAGCCGCGCCGGTCGCGCCATTCCACCGACGCCCATCGTGGCCTGCGTCGGTGTGGCCCTCGAGGTCGGCCGCTGTCGGGGGATGGCGCTGAAGGAAGCCGGGGAGGTCCTGCTCCGCCTCGGAGCGCAGAGTTCGGCTCTCGGCGGCAGCCTCTACGCCGCGGTCACGGAACAACAGGAGTTGTTCCTGTCCGCGCCACCGAGTCTCGATCTGGAGGCAGAAAAGCGCAGCGCCGAGGCCGTGCTCGCCGCCTACGACGCGGGCGCGCTGCACGCTTGCCGGGACCTCGGTGCCGGGGGCGTCCTGCTCGCACTCTTGGAGATGAGCTTCGGGCGCCGCGGCCAGCCCAGGCTCGGCCTGCGCTTGCGCCTAGGCGCGGACGCCCTGCCCGTCCCGGCGCGTCTCTTCGGCGAAGCACCGGGGTACGTCTGTGCCGTGCCGCGCCGCGAGCTCGACGGATTCGAAAGACTTTGCGCTGCCCACGGCGTTCCGTGCCAGCATCTCGGCGAGGTCCTCGACCGGCCGGAGCTGGAGCTGCAGGCGGAAGGCACAGATCTGCGTTTGCCTCTGGCGCCTCTGGCGCACCTCTGGCTGCAGGCGCTCCAGGATGTGCTCCTCGAGGAGGTGGCTCGATGACCCGGGTGGCCGTGGTCGAGTTTCCCGGGACGAACTGCATGCACGAGACCGCGGCAGCGTTGCGGGCCGCGGGAGCGGTGGCGGAGATCGTGCGCTGGAATGCGCCCGCTGCGGCGGGCGCGGGCTTCGCGGCATACGTCGTGGCCGGAGGCTTCGCCTACGAGGACCGGGTGCGCGCCGGCGTCATCGCCGCCAAGCACGAGATCCTGGCGACGATCGCCGCCGCGGCGGCGGCGGGCAAGCCCGTCCTCGGCGTCTGCAACGGCGCTCAGGTCCTGGTGGAGTCGGGCCTGGTGCCGGCACTGGAGAGTGGCCGGGTGGAGGTGGCGCTGGCGCCCAACGCGGTCCGAGGCTGGAGCGGCTACTACTGCGGCTGGGTGCACTTGCGCCCGGCGCGACACCGGGGCTTCCTGGCGGGATTGCCGCCGGAGACACTCCCCCTGCCGGTGGGGCACGGCGAAGGTCGCTTCACCGGAAAGATGGAACTCTTCCAGCGCTTGGAGCGCGACGGGCAGATCCCGCTCCGCTACGTCACCGCCGCCGGCGGCGAGGCGTCGGACTTCCCGCTCAACCCGAACGGCAGCTTGCTCGGTGCCGCAGCGCTCAGCAACGCTGCGGGCAACGTCGTCGCCCTCATGCCGCACCCCGAACGGGCGGCATGGTTGTATCAAGTACCAGAGACCTTGCCGGGAGCCTGGGGAGAACGACGCCGTCAGGCCTCGGGCCAGGAACTCCTCGGCCCCGGTCCGGGGCTCGCCGTGTACATCCAGTTGGTCCGGGCTGCTGCAGTGTGGTCCGAGGCCTCGTGATGCGACTCGAATTCCTCGTGCGCCGCAAAGGCATCGACGCCACCGCCGAGACCTGTCTCGAGGCGCTACAAGGTCTCATGGGTCTGGCGGTGGAGCGGGTGGAGCACGGCAAGCTCTGGCGCTTCGAGCTGGAAGGGGACGGCGAGAGGGCGCAGCGGAAAGAGGAGATCGCTCGCGCCGCCTGCCGCGCCGGGCGCTACGTCAACACCAACCGGGACGTCTACGCTTGGCTCGACGAAAGCGCCGCCGCCGCGGTGGTGCCCCCTGGACACTCGGCGACGGATCTATGGATCCGTGAGGGCGAGGGGAACGATCCGGTGGCGCAGGCGTACTTCGCGGCCAAGCTCGGCGCCCGGCTGCTCCACCTCCAGCACGGCACGTTGTACCGTCTGTGGGCGCCGCTCGCCGACCCGGCGGCGGCACGTGCCTTCGCCCTGGAGGTCGCGGTGTCCAAGAGCCGCCGCCAGGGCTTGCTCATGAACCCGCATTCGCAGACCTTGGAGGTGTTGCGGGTGTGGCGGCACGAGAGCGGCGAGGAGGGGCGCTACTGAGGTGAGGGTCGAGGCCAGGGAGGAAGGCGACATGGACGGGGCGCAGCAGGAGAGGGGCCGGATGGACGACGGGCGGCACGAACCACAGGGCACCGACGACGGGCTGCACGAGGAATGCGGCATCTTCGGTGTCCATGGCCACGCCGATGCGGCGGAGATGACCTACTACGGCCTCTACTCGCTCCAGCATCGCGGCCAGGAGAGCAGCGGCATCGCGGTCGGCGACGGCAAGGAAGTGCGCTGCCACCGCGGCATGGGCCTGGTGGCCGAGGTCTTCGGCCGGGGCAGCCTGGCACAGTTGCCCGGGCACGTGGCCATCGGCCACAACCGCTATTCCACCTACGGCAGCGTGAGCGTGAGCAACGCCCAGCCCCTGCTGGTGAATTGCCGTTCCGGGAAGCTGGCGGTGGCGCACAACGGCAACCTGGTGAACGCCGCCTCGCTGCGTCGGGGGATGGAGGCGGAGGGGTCGATCTTCCAATCGGACAGCGACACCGAAGTGATCCTGCACCTGGCGGCCCGGAGCCGCGCCACGGATCTCGCCGGTATGCTGAGCGAGGCACTGCGCCAGATCCACGGCGCCGCCTCCTTGGTGTTCGCCACCCGGGACACCCTGGTGGCCTACCGCGATCCGCACGGTTTTCGCCCCCTGGCGCTCGGCCGGGTGGGGAAGGCGACTGTGGTCGCCTCCGAGACCTGTGCCT
This sequence comes from Candidatus Krumholzibacteriia bacterium, assembly GCA_035649275.1. Lineage (NCBI taxonomy): Bacteria > Candidatus Krumholzibacteriota > Candidatus Krumholzibacteriia > Candidatus Krumholzibacteriia bacterium. The sequence goes on along the minus strand of DASRJW010000105.1, from coordinate 24,603 downwards.
TCGATCTCCTGGAAGCGGAGTTCGAGCGGGACATCCGGCCCGGGGAGCTCTTCCTCGTCGATGGGAACGGCCGGCGCAGTCTGCAGCTCGAGAGCGACGGTCCCCGGCACCAGTGCATCTTCGAGCACATCTATTTCGCCCGGCCCGACAGCCGCGTCTTCGGCGAGAAGGTGGACCGGGCTCGCCGCCGCAGCGGCAAGCAACTCGCCCGCGAGCATCCGGCCGCCGGCGACATCGTCATCGCCGTGCCCGACTCGAGCAACACCGCCGCCATGGGATACGCCCGCGTCTCCGGCCTGCGTTACGAGATCGGGCTCATCCGCAACCATTACATCGGTCGCACCTTCATCAATCCCGAGCCCGGGCTGCGCAGCTTCGGCGTACGGGTCAAGTTCAACCCGGTTCAGGGCGTCCTCGCCGGCCGCCGCGTTGTGGTGGTGGACGATTCCATCGTGCGGGGGACGACGATGCGCCAGCTGGTGCGCTTGATCCGTGGCGCCGGCGCCGCGGAGGTCCACCTGCGCATCGCCTCGCCGCCGATTCGCTGGCCTTGCTTCTATGGCATCGATACCCCGGCACGGGACGAGCTCCTGGCGGCGCGGATGTCGCTGGAGGCGATGCGGGAATCCCTCGGGGTGGACAGCCTGGGCTACCTGTCGCTGGAAGGCCTCCGCGCCTGCGTCGAGGATCCGCACAACTACTGCTCGGCCTGCTTCGATGGCGACTATCCGGTGGATCCCTTCGGCGCCGAGGAGGCGAAGGCGCGCCGCCGGGCCGCCCTGCCGGAAGGGGATGCGGTGATTTCCGGACGCCCCGGGCAAGACTTCCGGACGCACTGAGACGAGCCTGGCTCCCCTCAGCCAGCGGCGGGACCGCCCGAGTGGCGGGTCTGCCCCCGCCGGCTGCGTTCTTCATTGCGTTGGAGGCCCGTTCTATGTTACATAAATCATTGACAGGCTTTGACGTGGCCGATCGGCCACGGGGGTCGCGCCACCGTCGCGTCGGCACGGCCCCGAAGAGCCGGCGAGCGCCGCCGGCGGTCCGCGCCGAACGCCCCAGGAAGTCGGGCGGGCCGGACGCCCGAGGCGACACCGGAACTCTCGAAGAAGTCGCGGAAAGCGACCTCCCCAGGGCCTGCATGCGGCGCCGAAACAGGCGGGCAGCCGCGGAACCCGGGGGAGACAGGAGCGCAGTCGCTTCCGTGGGAGTACAACACCGAGGAGCCGCGGGATCGACGGGGATCGAGCGCTCGAGCACCCCGTGGGTCCTAAACCGGTCGAACCTGGCAGGGAACGAGACCGAGCCGGCAGGGGTCCGAATCCAGCAGCACCTCGTGTGCGACCTCCGGACCGGCACGTCCACGGTGAGCCACTGGACGAGGGTCACGCACCTGCCCCAGGGAGAGTCCATGCCGTCACATCTGCGACCAGCGACGACCGGACCGACCACCGCGGCGCCCCGACCCTCGCGCCTGAGCGGGAATCCAGTGACATTCCATGCAAAAGGAAATCATCGTCAACTCGACGCCCTACGAGGTTCGCATCGCCATCCTCGAAGACAAGGAGCTGGTTGAACTCCTCATCGAACGCGCCGAAAACAAGCGCATGGTGGGGGACATCTTCAAGGGCGTGGTGACCGCCGTTCTTCCGGGTATCCAAGCCGCATTCGTGGACATCGGGGCCGAGAAGGCCGCCTTCCTGCACGTTTCCGACCTCGTCGATCCCAGCGACGACGAGGAAGAGCCAGGCGAACGCCGCCGCGGTGGCGACAATCGCCAGCTCCCCGCCATCCAGGACGTTCTGAAACGGGGCATGGAGATCCTCGTCCAGGTGACGAAGGAGCCCATCGCCACCAAGGGCCCACGCATCACCACGCAGATCTCGCTCCCCGGGCGCTACGCCGTGATCATGCCCAACGCCGATCACGTGGGCGTCTCCCGCAAGATCGAGGAGCGCGCCGAGCGCGTGCGCCTGAAGGCCCTGGTGGAGGAGTTCAAGCCCCAAGGCTGCGGCCTCATCGTCCGCACCGTCGGCGAGGGGGTGGAACGCCGCGCCTTGGAAGTGGACGTGGAGAACCTGGTGCACCTGTGGAAGCGCATCCAGGAAAAGGCGGCGGCGGCGCCGGCCCCGAGCCTGGTGCACGAAGACGTCGGCTTGGTCATCGGCCTGGTGCGGGACATCCTGAACGAGAACGTCAGCCTCCTGGTGCTGGACGACCGCAAGGCCCACGAGCAGCTCACCGCCTATCTCAAGGACATCGCTCCGGACATGCTGCGTCAGGTCAAGCTGTACGAGGAACCCATGCCGATCTTCGACCGCTACGGGGTGGAGAGCGAGATCGACAAGACCCTGGACCGCAAGGTGTGGTTGAAGAAGGGCGGTTACGTCGTCATCGAGCAGACCGAGGCGCTGGTCTCGGTGGACGTCAACACCGGCCGGTTCACGGGGAAGAAGAACCAAGAAGAGACCATCCTCAAGACCAACATGCTGGCGGCGCGGGAGATCGCCCGGCAGCTGCGGCTGCGGGACATCGGCGGCATCATCGTCATCGACTTCATCGACATGGAAAGCGAGGCCAACAAGAGGCGGGTCTTCCAGGAGCTGCGTTCCGCTCTGAAGCAGGACCGGGCCAAGACCAAGGCTTTCCAGGTCAGCGACCTGGGTCTGGTGGAGATGAGTCGCCAGCGCGTGCGCCCCAGCCTCTACCACTTCATGAGCGACCAGTGCTCCTACTGCGAGAGCACCGGGCACGTGCTCTCCCTCGACTCCATCGCCAACCGCATCGAGCGCATGCTCCGCCGGGTGAGCCACTACACCCGGGCGCGGGAGCTGCGCCTGCAGGCCAGCCCCAGGCTCGTGCTCTTCCTGCGCGAGGAGCGCTGGCAGCGCTTGCGCGAGCTCATGCAGGTGACCGGGGTGATGGTGGATCTCGTCGACGATCCGCGGCTGCACCGGGAGGACTTCCGCCTCGTGTCGGTGGAGAGCGGCGAGGACCTCATGCGCTTCGTCTCCCATCTGCGCGGCAACGGCGATGCACGGCCAGGCCCGCCGGACCTGGGACCGCGCCGGCGCCCGGCGCCGTTGCGGGGACGGCGCGGCCCGGCTCCGGCCGGAGTCGCGAGCGGTGAAGCCGGCCCGGTGGCGCGACCGGATGTGGCGCGGCCCGAGCCGGCGCGGCCGCCCGAGCGCCGGCGGCCGAACGGCGACCCCGGACGCCGCGGCGGGCCGCCGCGGGAGGGTTACGGCAGCGGCGGTAGCGGCGGCAGGCGGCGCCGCGGCGGGCGCGGGCGCGGCAGGCGGGGCCGGCCGTACCTGGAAGACAACCCGCGGCTGAACGAAGCCGGGACGCGGACTGCCGAGCCCAGCCAGGGCCCGCCGAGCCCCTCGGGCTTGACGGATGGCCCCCCGGATTGATAGAGAAGAGCGTTTGGCGAGAGGAATGAGCCGTGTTCGCAGTCGTTCAGATCGCAGGCAAGCAGTTCGAGGTGAGGCCCGAGCAGCGCCTCCGGGTGCCCCGGCTCGACGCCGCGCCGGGGGCTGAAGTGGAGTTCGACCACGTTCTCCTCGTCCGGAGCGACGCGGCCATGCTCACCGGCGCCCCGACGGTGGAGGGCGCGCGCGTCACCGCCCGGGTGCTGGAGCACTCGCGGGAGCGCAAGATCATCGTTTTCCGCAAGCGCCGGCGCAAGGATTCCAAGAAGCGCAACGGGCACCGGCAGCCGTATTCCTCCATCGAGATCCAGGCGATCCGACTGCCCTAGAGTCGTCGCGGCGGGAGTCCAAGACGTGGCACACAAAAAAGGTCAAGGTTCGACGCGCAACGGGCGCGACAGCAACCCGAAATACCTCGGCGTCAAGCGCGGCGACGGCCAGCAGGTGCGGGCTGGCAACATCCTGGTGCGCCAGCGCGGTACGCGCATCCACGCGGGCGACAATGTCGGCAGCGGGCGCGACCACACCCTGTTCGCTCTGGTCGACGGCCGCGTGGTCTTCGAGCGGGTCGGGCGCGAGCGCAAAGCGGTCCGCATCGAGACGAGCTGAGCCCGAGACCTTGCGCGCCGGCGCAGCGTACGCGAACATGAACACGGGGGCTCGCACGATAGCCCCCGTGTCCTTTTTTGGGCCCGGAACTTACGAAGCTGGGTGCAGCGAATGCATCGCCCCGTTCTCCTCGGCCTCCTTGCTCTGCTCGCCGCCGGCAACGCCGGCGCGCAAACCACCACACCCGAGCCAAGCCCGGCGGAGGTCAAGGAGTACATCCTCTTCAGCGAGATCGTTCGTGTGGCGGCGCCGGGCAAGGCGCTGGACCTCTCCTTCGGCCAGGGGAACACGGGCTCGGTGAAGCCCGACGACGTGGTGTGGATCCTGGATCCGACCGCACCCGGTCTCGCCGGGATCGCCTGCCGCCCGATCCGCGACACCGCCAAGGCCGGCGAGGCCATGGGTCGGCTTGGCGGCACAGAGCTCCGGGGCGGCGTGGCGACGCACGTGCGCTCCGGCCAGGAAGGTGCCTACGTTCTCGACGCCGACGGCCGGTTGTGGCTCTGGCGTGGCGGCCGCGCCGATAGCCTGCGCGTGGGCAAGGGCATCGCCACCTCGACCGACGTGGACGCCAACGGCTCCGGCCTCCTCGCCGTCCTCTGGGGAAAGGAAGTCCTGGTTTTCCTCGGCTTCCCGAGCCCGCCGGCATGGCGCTTCAGCCTGGAAGCGGACCTGCTGCCCGCGGTGGGTGTGGCCGTGAGCGCCGGGGCGGAAATCGTCGTCGCCGGCCGCGGCTCGGTGTGTGTGGCCGTCTACGACCTCGATGCCAACGGCACCTACCGGCGTCTACGCTCGGCCACAGCAGCGTCCCTCGGCGTCCAGGGCACGGGCGGTGTCGAGGTGCCGCCGTTCATGATCCTGCCCACGGAGGGGAAAGAGGCTTACGTGGATCAGGATCGGTTCGTCGTTCTCACCGACGCCGGAGCCGGAGCGCTGCTGCTGCTCGAACGCAGCAGCCTCCGCCGCGTCGGGCGCTGGGAGATCCGGGGCCAGATCCCCGGCGCCGCGCCCGGCAAGCTGGACGTGAGCAACCGGGGCCAGATCGCTTTCGTGGACCAACGGGACGGCGTGGCGCAAGTGTTGCCGACACGGGTGTTGGTGGCGATGCTGGAGGGCGCCGAGAAGATCCGCTGGCGGCGGTTGGAGCCGCAACCCGAGGTCTACCGGGTGCACGCCGGCGACACGCTGAACCTGCCGCCGAGGAAATGATGGCCACCCGACGCCACCGCGCCGCAGTGATCCCCGCCCGCTTCGCTTCCACCCGTTTCCCCGGCAAGCCCCTGGCGTTGCTCGCCGGCAAGCCCATGGTGGTGCACGTGCTCGAGCGCGTGCACGCCGCCGCTCTCTTCGACACGGTGTGCGTCGCCACCGACGACGCACGGATCGCCGCCGCCGTCGGTGCCGCCGGCGGGGAGGCGCGACTGACGAGCATGGCACACCGCACCGGGACCGAGCGCGTCGCCGAAGTGGCCGCGGCTTTCCCCTCCGATGCCTGGGTCTACAACGTGCAAGGCGACGAACCCTTGCTGCCCCCGGCATTGCTGGGCGAACTCGTGCGTTTCGTCGAGTCGCAGCCGCAGGTCGAGATGGCGACCGCGGCACATCCCAGCACCGTGGTGGAGGATTTCCACGCTCCGCAGGTGGTCAAGGTGGTGACCGACGCGGCCGGCAAGGCACTGTACTTTTCCCGCGCCCCTTTGCCCCATGACGACGGCGGGGAGACGACGTTCTTGCATCACATCGGCCTCTACGCTTTCCAGCGGCAGACGCTGCTCCGTTTCGTGAGCTTGGCCCCGGGCCCGCTGGAACGCCGGGAGAACCTGGAGCAGCTCCGGGCCCTGGAGCATGGCATCCCCATCCACGTGCTCGTTACCGCCCACGCCACACGGGGCGTGGATACGCCGGCCGACCTGAAAGCCGTTGCCACGCGCCTGCAGCCCTCCCTAGAATCGCCAGGAGTGCCGCACATTTGAGAGGGTGCATGCCGGGACCGAGGGGCGCAGCATGACCAGGTACGTTTTCATCACCGGCGGTGTCGTTTCCTCCCTGGGGAAAGGAATCGTCACCGCCTCTCTCGGCCTGTTGCTCAAGCGCCGGGGGCTGCAGGTAGCGCTGCAGAAGTTCGACCCCTATCTGAACGTCGACCCCGGGACCATGAGTCCTTTCCAGCACGGCGAGGTGTTCGTCACCGACGACGGCACCGAGACCGATCTCGATCTGGGCCACTACGAGCGCTTCACCGATGTCAACCTCGGGCGTCAGCACAACACCACGGCAGGACAGATCTACGAGTCCCTCATCCGCAAGGAGCGCCGCGGCGATTTCCTCGGACACACGGTGCAGGTCGTGCCGCACGTCACCGATGCGATCAAAGAACGCATCCGCGCCGCCGCCGACGGCAACGACATCGTGGTCACCGAGATCGGCGGCACCGTGGGCGACATCGAGGGCCTGCCCTTCCTGGAAGCCGTGCGCCAGTTCCGCCTCGAGGTGGGACCGCGGCAGTGCATGAACGTGCACGCCACCTTGGTGCCCTACATTCGGGCCGCCAAGGAAGTGAAGACCAAGCCGACGCAGCACAGCGTCGCCACCTTGCGCTCCATCGGGCTGCAGCCCGACGTGCTGCTCTGCCGCACCGAGATGGCGCTCGGCGAAGCGGTGTTGCGCAAGATCGGCCTCTATTGCAACGTCGAGACCCGTGCCGTCATCGCCGTCCCGGACGTGCAATCCATTTACGAGGTGCCGCTCTTGCTCTCCGAGCAGGAGCTCGACGCCATCGTCCTGGAGCGACTGGGCGTGGAAGCGCAGCCCCTGCAGCTGGACTCCTGGCGGCAGATGGTGCAGCGCCTGCGCGAGATCCGCGACGAAGTGGAGATCGCCGTCTGTGGCAAGTACGTGCAGCTGCAGGACGCCTACAAGAGCATCATCGAGGCCTTCACCCACGCCGGGGTGGAGAATCGCGTCCGGGTCCGCATCCGCTGGGTGAGCTCGGAGGAAGTGGAGGGTCGGGGCGCCGCCGCACTGCTGCGCGGGGTGAGCGGGGTTCTCGTCCCCGGCGGTTTCGGCGAGCGGGGAATCGAGGGCAAGATCGCCGCTTGTCGTTGGGCGCGAGAGCACCGGGTGCCGCTCTTCGGCATCTGCTTGGGGCTGCAGTGCGCGGTGATCGAGTTCGCCCGCAACGTCCTCGGTCTCGCCGAAGCCAACAGCTCCGAGTTCGCTCCCACCACTCCGGATCCGGTCATCGATCTCCTGCCGGACCAGAACGGGGTCGTGAAAGGCGGCACCATGCGACTCGGGAGCTACCCTTGCAAGCTGCGCGCGGGGTCGCTGGCGGCCGCAGCCTACGGCACCGCGGAGGTGCACGAACGCCACCGGCATCGCTGGGAAGTGAGCCCGGCCTACGCCGAACGTCTCGCCGCTGCGGGGATGGCGATCTCCGGCGTGTCTCCCGACGGTCAGCTGGTCGAGATCGTCGAGATCCCCGAGCATCCATTCTTCCTGGCGGTCCAGTTCCACCCGGAGCTGAAGAGCCGGCCCGAACGCCCGCACCCGCTCTTCCGGCGCTTCGTGGCCGCCGCCAAGGCGCAGCGTGATGCCGGCGCCCCCGGAGCGCCCGAAGCGGCGCAGGCGGGTCTGCACTGACGAGGAGCTCCATGGCGCGGGAATTCGTCATCGGCGGCGATGCCGGCACGCCGGCACGCGTGGGCGGGCAGGCGCCGTTGCTGGTCATCGCCGGTCCCTGCGTCATCGAGAGCGCCGACCAAGCGCTGCGCACCGCCGCCACCCTGGCCCAGCTCTGTCGCGGCTTGGAGCTGGGTTTCGTCTTCAAGTCGAGCTACCTGAAGGACAATCGTACCGCCGTGGATTCCCCGGTGGGCCCCGGGTTGGAAGAAGGCTTGCGCGTGCTGGAGCGAGTGCGCGCCGAGATCGGCGTGCCGGTGCTCTCGGATGTGCACGAACGCGGCGAGATCGCCGCGGCGGCCCAGGTTCTGGACGTGCTGCAGATCCCGGCGTTCCTCTGCCGCCAGACCCGCTTGCTGCTGGAAGCGGCGGCCACCGGGCGGTGCGTGAACGTGAAGAAGGGGCAGTTCCTCGCCCCCGACGATGTGGAGCACTTGGTGCGCAAATACGAGGCTCGCGGCAGCGGCGGTCTCCTGCTCACCGAGCGCGGCACCACCTTCGGCTACGGCAACCTGGTGGTGGACATGCGCAGCCTCGCCATCCTGCGTCGCTTCGGGCATCCCGTGGTCTTCGATGTCACCCACAGCTTGCAGCGGCCCGGTGGCGCCGGCCGCGAAAGCGGCGGCGAGCGCGAATTCGCCCCCGTGCTGGCGCGGGCGGCGTGCGCCGCTGGCGTCGACGCCCTCTTCTTGGAAGCCCATCCGGAGCCGGAACGCGCCTGGAGCGACCGGCACACCCAGATTCCCTTGCCGGCGGTGCCAGCGCTGCTCGCCGAGGCGCGGGAGTTCCACGAGACGCGCCGTCGCAGCCAGCAAACGCAACACTAGAGTCGAGAAGTCGAGCCGACGGTGGAGGAGCAGATGGATCGGCCAGAGCGTCGCACCCTGGGCCACCGGCGTCCGGCCGGCGGGGCGGTCACCGCCGCCGGGCAGGATGAATCCGAGGCGGCGCCGGGTGGATCCGGCGCGGCAGCGAGTGCCGCCGCCCGTCAGGCGCTGCAGGACGCCCATCTCGTCTTCGACAAGGAAATCGCGGGCTTGCGCGCGGTGCAACAGCGCCTGGGTGCCTCGTTCGTGGCCGCCGTGGACCTCCTCGAGGCCTGCAGCGGCCGCGTCGTGGTTTCCGGTGTCGGCAAGTCCGGCATCGCGGCCAAGAAGATCGCCGCGACGCTGACGAGCACGGGAACGCCGAGTTTCTACCTGCATCCGGTGGAAGCAGCCCACGGCGACCTGGGGCTCCTCGCCGCTGGTGACGTGGTGGTCGCCGTCTCCTACAGCGGCGCCAACGAGGAATTCGAGGAGCTGGTGACGGCGGCGAAACGCATGCATCTCCCGCTCCTCGCGCTCACCGGGAATCGGGAATCCTGGATCGCTCGAGCGAGCCAACTGGTCATCGACTGCCGCGTTCCCGAGGAAGCCTGTCCCCTCAATTTGGCGCCCACCGCCAGCACCACGGCGACGCTCGCTGTGGGCGATGCCCTGGCGGTGGCGCTGCTGCAGCGTCGGGGCTTCCAGCCCGAGGACTTCGCCGCCGTGCATCCGAGCGGCGTTCTCGGCCGCCGCCTCGTTCTCACGGTGGGGGAGGTGATGAAGCGCGGCGAGGAACTGCCCCGGGTGCAGCCCGACACCACGCTGCGCAACGCCTTGTTCGTCATGATGGAGAAGCGCTTGGGCTGCGTCTTCGTCGTGGATTCGGGCGAGAAGCTGCTCGGGATCATCACCGATGGGGATCTGAAGCGCATCTTGGTGCGTGATGCCGAGGGGCTGCAGCGGCCGGTGCACAGCGTCATGGTCCAGGGGCCGAAGCGCATCGAGGCGGCAGCCCTGGTGGTGCAAGCGCTGCGGCGGATGGAGGAGAACCCCGGCGGCGCCATCACCCAGCTCGCGGTGGTGGATGAGGAGGGGAGGCTGCTCGGGGCCATCCATCTCCACGACATCGTCCGTGTGGGACTCGCCACGGCGCCGCCGCCTTGAGCGCCGCTGCGGCGCCCTGGAATAAAAAACGCTCTCGCGATGCTTTTTTCGGGGGGACGCGATGGCGTACGAGGACGAGGTGGCGCGCCGGCGCCGCTTCGAGGCCGAGGCCTTGCCGCACCTGGAGGCCCTCTACCGCACCGCGGTGCGCCTGACGCGAAACACCAGCGATGCCGAGGACCTGGTCCAGGAAACCTACTTCAAGGCCTATCGCTTCTGGGATCGGTACGAGCCCGGCACCCATTGCAAGGCCTGGCTGCTCAAGATCCTGACGAACACGCGGATCAACCAGGCAGTCAAGGAGGCCAAGCAACCGCCGCAGGTCGATTTCGACGCGGTCGCGGCGGCGGTGCCTGGGGCGGCGCCAGCGCCGGACGAAACGCCGAACCACGGCGATCTGGCGGCTTTCGCCGCGCTCCTGGACGACGAGTTCGCCGCGGCCCTGGAGCAGTTGCCGGAAGAGTTCCTTCTGATACTCCTTCTCTACGCCGAGGAAGGGTACGCGTACAAGGAGATCGCCACGATCCTCGACATCCCGATCGGCACGGTGATGTCGCGCCTCTTCCGCGCGCGCAAACTGCTGCAAACGGCGCTCCGCGGCTACGCGCGCCGTCGCGGGGTGTTGAAGGAAACGAATCCATGAGTTGCAACCTGGAGCACGACCAGCTGCTCCTCTTCCTGCGTGGTGCCTTGCCCGCGGCGGCGGCGGCGCAGGTGGCGCTCCACCTGGAGACGTGCCCCACCTGCCAGGCAGAACCCTTGCTGCCCCCGGAGTTCGCCGGCTTGTTGCGCCAGAAGTTGCCGCCCGCGCCAGCGGCGAACCCGGCCTTCTCCCGCCGTCTGCGCTCCGCTTTCGGCACCGGAGCAGCGCCAGGGCCCGCGGCGGCGGTCCCGGGAGCCGGCGGTGCCGCACCCTGGCAGCGGCTGCTGGCCTCGCCGTGGACGCCGCGCCTCGCCATGGTCACGGTCCTTGCATGTCTGGTCTTCTTGCCCGTTCGCAGTGTGCTGCGGGCCCCGGCGCTGGCCGAGGATTCGGTCCAGCGCCACGAGGCGCACGCGCGCAGCTTCGGCGGCCCGGTGCCGCGATGCTGCCGCGACCTCCATCGTGGTCTCGGCGACCGCCTCGAGGCGCCATCGGCAGGTGCCGTGGTGCGGGACTTGCGGGGGGCTGGACTGGAGCTCGTCATGGTGAGCCAGTGCGGGGGAGGAACGCCGGTGAACCAGATCTGCTATCGCTCTGGCAGCGGCGCCCTCTTTTCGCTTTACATCAGCGACGGTTTGGCGGAAAAATTCCAGGCACTGCACCTGCGGAGCGAGGGCGGCCTGCGGCACGCCCGCTTTCGCGTGCACGACAGTGCGGTGGCTCTCTGGGAACGGCGCGGACTCGTCTACGAGTGGGTCGGCCCGCACGGAAGCACGGAGTATGACCGAGCGCTCGGCCTCTTGCAGCGCTTGGAGTGAGCGGATGGCGCCAGGTACGATGAACCGACTCTCTGCCCTCGTCCTCTTTGCCCTGGCTCTCGGGCCCGTCGCGGCGTCCGCCGGGGAACGCTTGCTCCTGCTCAGCGACCTGGAAAGCAGGGCGCAGCAAGTCTCGGTGGGGATCCGCAAGCCCTTCACCGTGTACCTGGTGGCGGAGCGCGACGCGGAGAAGCCGCAGATCTCGACCGTGGCGTTCAAGCTCGAAGTGCCCGACGGCGTCGTGGTCATGGGCGAGGATCTCCTGGTGGAATCCTTGGTGGCCCTGGGCACGCCGCGCGCCGGCATGCACTTGGCTTTCCATTGCCTGGAGCAGAAGCAGGTGCCGGTGTACCGCTTCAAGATGGTGGCCACCAAGCCCCTGGAGCGCGCGACGCTGCGCACGGTGCCGGAAAACAAGACCGATTTCCTGGGGATCGTGGCCTGCCGCGACGAGAACTTCGAGAAGTGGTCCTGTGCTCCCGCGGTGTTGACCATCACTTCCAAGTAGCCCTCTCACTCGCATCGTCGTCTGCCGCGCGGCGCCGTCGCGCCCGCCGAGGGAGGAAGCCGTGCGCGTCGGTTTCCTGGGCTTGCAAGGCGCGGGGAAGAGCACCCTCTTCGCCGCCGTCGCCGGCCGCGCCCCGGGGCGCGGCACGGCGCCGACCGCGACGGGCGTGGTGCGCGTCCCGGATGCGCGGGTGGAGCGCTTGTCCGCCCTCTTCGCGCCCGCTAAGACCACCTTCGCCGAGATCGTGTTTCTCGATCCCGCCGTCGAACGCGGCGCCGACGGGCCGGTCTTGCCCGAACCGATGCTGGCGGCCGTGCGCGACGTGGACGTCCTCGTGCTCGTGGTGCGCGCCTTCGAGGCGCCGGAGGTGCCGCGACCGCGAGGCTCGGTCTCCGCCAGCGCGGACCTGCAGTGCTTGGAAGAGGAGCTCGTTCTCCGCGACCTGGAGCGCGTGGACACCCGTCTGCGGCGCTTGACGAAGGAGGGCAAGAAACCCGAGACGGCAGCGGAACGGCAGCTACTGGAGAAGGTGCGAACCGCGCTGGAAAGCGAGATCCCTCTGCGTGAGGGGGCGTGGAGCGAGGCCGAGCAAGTGCGCCTGCGGGGCTTCCAGTTCCTCAGTCTGAAGCCGGCGCTGGTGGTGTGGAACGTGGGTGAGGAAGATCTGCAGGCGCCGCCACCGCTGCCGGAGACGCGGCCGGGGCGGCAGGCACTGGTGCTCTCTGCCCGCATCGAAAGCGAGCTGGCCGCCTTGGAGGCGGCGGAACGACAGGAGTACCTGGCCTCCTTGGGCCTGGTGGAAGAGGCGCGGGACGCCTTCGTGCGCCGCGCCTTCCATCTCCTCGACCTCATCTGCTTCTTCACCGTCGGGGAGGACGAAGTGCGCGCCTGGCAGGTGCGGCGCGGGGCCCAGGCGCCGGAGGCGGCGGGCAAGATCCACTCGGACCTGCAGAAGGGCTTCATCCGAGCCGAGGTGATCCACTACGATGAGTTCCTCCGGGTCGGGAGCCTCGGCGCGGCGCGAGAGCAAGGCGTGCTCCGACTCGAAGGCAAACAGTACGTGGTGCAGGACGGCGACATCATGCACGTGCGGCATTCCTGAGGCGCGGAGGCGGCGATGACGCTGGAGGAGAAGACGCGGGACGCGGGACCGGTGCCGCCGCTGCGCGTGGCCGATCTGGCGCCGGGCATGCATCCCGACGGCGTGCTGGTGGTGAAGAAGAAAGTGCGACGGGAGCAGCCGGACGGTTCGCGCTACCTGCTCTTCCAGCTCGGCGATCGCAGCGGGCAAATCAACGCCGTGCTCTGGCACGGCGCCGAACTCGTGGATGCGCAGATCGCAGCGGGTGACCTGGCGCGGGTGCGCGGCGAGGTGCAGCTCTACCAGAATACCCGGCAGATCAAGGTGCAGCGCATGGAGCGCGCCGATCCCGGCGCCTACGATCTGGCCGCCTTCCTGCCGACGTCGCGGCAGGATCTAGACGCCCTCTACGAGCGCTTGCTCACGGCGGTGGACGGCGTGCAGGATCCCTGGTTGCGCCGGCTCTACGGCGACCTCTTCCGCGATCCCGAGGTGCGCCGGCGTTTCCAAGTTGCACCGGCGGGCAAAGGCTGGCACCACGCCTACGTCGGCGGCCTGTTGGAGCACGTGCTCTCCATGTTGGATCTGGCCGCGGTCCTCGCCCACAACTATCCGAGCCTCGACCAGGATCTCCTGGTCGGGGGCGTGCTCCTGCACGACATCGGCAAGATCGAGGAACTGGTGGTGCACAGCAGCATCGACTATTCGAACGCGGGCAAGCTGCTCGGGCACCTGGTGCAAGGCTGCATCCTGGTGGCCCGGTTCATCGACCGCATCGAGGGATTCCCCGACGAGCTGCGCACGCGGGTGCTACACAACATCGTCGCTCACCATGGCGCCGTGGAGCGGGGATCGCCGAAACCGCCGATGACCCTGGAGGCCATGGCCACCCATCTCCTGGACCATCTGGATGCACAGACGCAGGCGGTGGCGCAGGTCTTGTTGGACAGCCACGGCGAGGATGGCTGGACCGAGACGGTGCGACTCCTGGAGCGGCCGCTCTATCGCGGCAGTCGGGGAAGACGCCGGGAATCGCCGTGAAGCCGCGACGCCAGAGCGGAGGTGGGTGGCGATGACGACCACGCTGCCGGCGTGGGTGGAAGTGGATCTCGACGCTCTCGCCCACAACGTCGGCGCGGTTCGCCGTCTCATCCGGCCGCAGACGCGCATCCTCTTCATCGTCAAGGCCGACGCCTACGGGCATGGAGCTGTCGAGGTGGCCCGCGAGGCGGTGCGTGCCGGGGTGCACATGCTCGGCGTGGCTACGGTCGACGAGGGCCGCGAGCTGCGCGCCGCCGGCACCGACGCGGCGATCCTGGTGCTGTCGCCCTGTCTCCCGGAAGAGATCCCGGCGCTCCTGGAAGCGCAGCTACGCACCACCGTTCCCGACCTGGAATTCGCCGCCCGGCTCGCCGAGGCGGCGCGGCGGCGGCACCAGCTGGCCCCCGTGCACGTGGAGGTGGACACGGGCATGGGTCGGAGCGGCATCCACGCCAGCCTTGCCGCCCCCTGCATCGAGCAATTGAGCCGTTTGCCGGGACTCCTCCTCGAAGGCGTGTTCACCCATTTCCCCGTCTCCGATACCGACCCCGAGTTCACCCGTGCCCAGTGCACTGCCTTCACCGCCTTGGTGGCGCGGCTGCGCGCCGCGGGCATCCAGGTGCCGTTGGTGCACGCCAGCAACAGCGCCGGCATCCTGGACCTGCGGGAAGCCGATCTGGACATGGTGCGCCCCGGCGGCATGCTCTACGGCTGCTTGCCGTACCCGAATCTGGCAACGCCGGTGGCGCTGCGGCCGGTGATGAGCTTCCACGCCCGCTTGGTGCAAGTGCGGCATCTGCCTGCCCGCTCGCCCATCAGCTACGGCGGCGATGTCCACACCTGGCGCGCCGCGGACATCGGTGTGGTCCCGGTGGGCTACGGCCACGGATTGTCGCGGGCCTTTTCCGGGCGGGGCTGCATGCTCTTTCGCGGCCGTCGGGTCCCCATCCTCGGACGGGTGACGATGGACATGACCATGGTCGACCTCACCGGCAGCGAGGCGCCGCAGGTGGGGGAAGAAGTGGTCCTCTTCGGCGCTCAGGGGGAGGAAAGGATCAGCGTCGACGAGATCGCCGCCCATACCGGGGTCATCGGTTACGAGGTGCTGTGCGGGATCTCGAAGCGCGTCGTGCGTGTCTTCCGGCGTCACGGCGGCGTCGAGTCCATGCGCGGCCTCACCGGCGTGCGCCAGCTCCAAGCCTAGCGGGAGGGCTCTTGCTCGGCCGGGTCTTCCTCATCGTTCTCGATGGTGTCGGGGTCGGCGAAGCACCGGATGCCGCCGCTTATGGCGACGCCGGCAGCGATTCGGTCGGCAACACCGCCCGTGCGGTCGGGGCGCTGGAGTTGCCCGTGCTCGGCAGCCTCGGCCTCGGGCACCTCACCGCCATTCCGGGGACGCCACCCGCGGCGCATCCCGCCGGCGCGCATGGGCGGCTGGCGTCGGTCTCCGCCGGCAAGGACAGCACCACGGGGCACTGGGAGCTGTGCGGCATCGTGACCGCCCAACCCTTTCCCACCTACCCGCAAGGATTCCCGGCGGCGGTGCTCGAGCCCTTCGAGCGCGCCATCGGTCGCGGCGTGCTCGGCAACCGCGCCGCTTCGGGTACGGTGCTGCTCGACGAGCTCGGGGACGAGCACGTGCGGAGCGGGCGCCCGATCGTCTACACCTCCGCGGACAGTGTTTTCCAGCTCGCGGCGCACGAGGAGGTGGTGCCGGTGGAGGAGCTGTACCGCTGGTGCGCCCTGGCGCGGGAGCAGCTCGTCGGCGAGCATCGTGTCGGCCGTGTCATCGCCCGGCCGTTCACCGGGGCAAGCGGCAGCTACCAGCGCACGCCGCGGCGGCGGGATTTCACCGTGCCCCCGCCGGCGCCCTCGCTCCTCGACCTGTTGCACGACGCCGGTCACACCGTCGTCGGCATCGGAAAAATCGACGATCTCTTCTCCGGTCGCGGCCTCGCCATCACCGACCACACCACGACGAACGCGGCGGGCATGGCAGCGTTGCAGCACTGGGTGCAGGAGGCGCCGTCGGGCAGCCTCGTCCTCGCCAACCTCAACGACTTCGACACCCTCTGGGGGCATCGCAACGACGTCGCCGGTTACGCCGAGGGCTTGCGCCACTTCGACGCCTGGCTCGCGGACTTCCTGCCGGCACTGCGGTCAGGCGATCTCTTCCTGGTGACCGCGGACCATGGCAACGATCCGACCACACCGAGCACGGACCACTCGCGCGAATACGTGCCGCTGCTGGCACAACGGGCCCAGCACGCCGAAGGCGCGGCTCTCGGCGATCGGCGCGGCTACATGGATGTCGCCGCCACGGTGCTGGAGCACCTGCAACGGCCGGAAAGGCTCGGGGGCCACAGCTTCCTCCCCGCACTGGAGTCGCCATGAGTCGCCCAGAACAGGCCCTCGTGGCCGCAGCGCGGGCGGTGCGGCAGCGAGCCTACGCGCCGTACTCGGGTTTCAAGGTGGGCGCGGCACTGCGCCGTCGGGATGGCCGGATCTTCGCCGGCTGCAACGTGGAGAACGCCAGCTTCGGCGCCGGGATCTGTGCCGAGCGCGCGGCGCTCCTGCAAGCGGTGGCCGCCGGCACGCGAGTCGGCGAGCTGCAAGCGCTCGCCATCTATACCGCCGCTGGCACGCCGACGCCACCGTGCGGCATGTGCTTGCAATTCCTCGTCGAGTTCGCCCGCGAGCTGCCCATCCACCTGGCTGGACCGCGGCGGGTGGAGACGGTACACCTCACGGCGTTGCTGCCGCGGCCCTTCCGGCGCTTCCCGGGCGCGGCGCGGCGGCGGGCGCTGCGCTCCCGCGGCGGGTGAACGATGCGCCTCGAGGAGATCCAGGAGCAGTTGCGCGCGCGGCGCCGGCGCGGCCGGGCGCTGCACCGCAGCCTGGGCTCGAACGCGGGCGCCGGGCTCCGCGTCGCCCTCGGTGCCGATCACGGCGGTGTGGCGCTCAAAGCCCAGCTGCACCATACGCTCGTCGAGCTCGGTGTCGAGGTGGAGGATCTCGGTACCGGGGACACGAAGCCTGTGGACTACCCCGACATCGCTGCCGCGGTGGCTCGCCGCGTCGCCAGCGGGGACTGTCGCTTCGGGATCGTCATCGATGCCGCCGGGCTCGGCTCCTGCATGGCGGCGAACAAGATTCCCGGCATCCGCGCCGCCACCTGCCACGACGAAGCCACCGCCCGCAATAGCCGCGAACACAACGACGCCAATGTGCTGGTCCTGGGCGCGCGGGTGCTGCACCCGGGACAGGCGCGACGATTGCTGCGTCTGTGGTTGCGCACGCCCTTCGCCGCTGGCCGGCACGCCCTCCGGGTGGCCAAGCTCGCGGGCTTGGATGCGGCGCGGCAGGAGAAGCCGCCGCTGGCGCGGGGTGGCGGCGTGCCCTAGGATCCTGCCGTCCCGGGGAGGATGGATGGGTGACGAGGAAATCATCGAGCGCGTCGCGGCGCTCGTGCTGGCCAGGCTCGAACCGCAGCACGAGCAGGACCTCCGCCAGGACTTCGAAACGCTGACCCACGCCGGAGCAGAGGCCGACGACGGGACCTGCTTCCATTGCACCGGCCGGGGCGAATGCCACCGCCGCCGGCCCGTCACCGTGCGACGCATCCTGGAAGCAGGCGCCTGCCGGGTGGCGGCGCGCTATCCCGCCGGTCCGGTCGCCGACGAGCTCGCACCCTGCATCGACCACACCTTGCTGCGTCCCGAGGCCACCCACACCCAGGTGGAGCAGCTCTGCCACGAAGCCCGGGAGTTCCGCTTCGCCAGCGTCTGCTTGAACCCGGTGCACGTGGCGAAAGCGAGGGCGCTCCTCGCCGGCTCCGGCGTCGCCGTCTGCACCGTGGTCGGCTTCCCCCTCGGCGCCACCACGACGGAAGTGAAGGTGTTCGAAACCAGCCAGGCCATCGCCGCCGGCGCCACCGAGATCGACATGGTGTTGCACGTCGGGGCGCTCAAGTCCGGCGACTTCGTCACGGTGGAGAGCGACATTCGGCGCGTCGCCGCGGCTTGTGGTGCCACCGCTCTGCTCAAGGTGATCATCGAAGCCGCACTGCTCACGGACGAGGAGAAGGTGCAGGCCTGTGCCATCGCCCAGCTCGCTGGCGCCGATTTCGTCAAGACCTCGACGGGATTTGGCCCCGGCGGCGCCACCATCGCCGACGTGGAGCTCATGCGGCGCGTCGTCGGCGAGGACCTGGGGGTCAAGGCTGCCGGCGGTATTCGTGACCGGGAAACCGCGGAGCGCATGATCCGCGCCGGCGCCGATCGCGTCGGCGCCAGCGCCTCGGTGAAGATCATGCGGGAGGGTGGCGGCCAAGGCCGATGAGCCTGCGCGAGCTCCTGGAACGAAAGAAACGGGGCGGCAAGCTCGCTGCCGGCGAGATCACCGCCCTCGTCGAGGATACGGTCGCCGGCCGCATCCCGGACTACCAGCTGGCCGCCTTCCTCATGGCGGTGTGGTTCCGTGGTCTCGATGTCGAGGAAACGGCGGCGCTGACGCGGGCGATGTGGAAGAGCGGCAGCGAGATCGATCTCGCCTCCGTCCCCGAGCCGAAGGTGGACAAGCACTCCACCGGTGGGGTCGGGGACAAGGTGTCGCTGCCCCTCATCGGCATCGCCATGGCCTGCGGCTTGCGCGTGCCCATGCTCTCCGGACGGGCCCTCGGTCACACCGGCGGCACCCTGGACAAGCTCGAATCGATCCCGGGCTACTCGACGGTGTTCGAGCGCCAGCGTTTCTTGCGTCTCCTCGCCGCTCCGGGCGGCAGCATCGTCGGCCAGGGTGACGATCTCGTCCCCGCGGACCGGGAGCTCTATGCCCTGCGGGATGTCACCGCCACGGTGGACTGCGTCCCCCTCATCGTCGCCAGCATCCTCTCCAAGAAGCTGGCGGCGGGAGTGCGTGCGGTGGTGATGGATGTCAAGGTCGGAAGCGGTGCCTTCATGCAGAGCCTGCCGGAGGCTCGCTCCCTGGCCGAGGCCCTGGTGGCGACGGGAAAGTATTTCGGCTTGCGCATGAGCGTGCTCTTCACCCGTATGGACGAACCTCTCGGCATGGCGGTAGGCAACGCCAGCGAGGTGATCGAGTCGGTGGAGCTCTTGCGCGGCCGCGGCCCGGCGGCGCTGCGCGAGGTGACGCTGGAGCTCGCGGCGGCGATGCTGCAGCTCGGCGGTCTCGAAAGCGATGCGGCAGCGGCGAAGGGGCGCGCCGCCGCCACCCTCGCCGACGGCAGTGCCCTCGACCGCTTCCGCCGCATGGTGGAAGGACAGGGCGGCCGGCTCGACTGGGAGCGTCCGGATTGTGGTCTGCCCCTGGCGCCAGTAGCGGCGCTGGTGCGCGCTCCGCGCCGTGCCTGGCTGCACGCCGTGCAGGGCACCGAGGTGGGTTGGGCGGTGGTGGAACTGGGTGGCGGGCGGCAGCGCAAGGGCGAGAGCATCGACCCGAGCGTGGGGTTGCGCTGGCACGTCGAGATCGGAGCCCACGCCGAGGCGGGGGAGACCGTGGCCGAGGTGCTGGCCCGGCCCGGGACGGACACGAAGCGAGTGGTGTCGCGGTTGCAGGCAGCGCTCGCCTGGGGGGACACGGCCCCGGAGCCGAAGCCCTGGATCCTGGGACGTTATCCCGAGAGCGTGTGAAGGCGGCCCTACCGAGGAGCTCGTGACCGCTGGCGTCGCGGGCAAGGAGGGTGACCGGCGCGCCGGCGGACGGAGGAGTGGCCCTGGGAACTCTCGATCGAGTGGTGGCGCAAGTGCTGCCCTACGTCCCGCGCGCCGTCGTGGGTCGGGTGTCGGCGCGTTACATCGCGGGCGAGGCTCTGCAGGATGCGCTGGCGACGGTGCGCGCTCTCAACGAGAGCGGCGCCAGCGCCACGGTGGACGTGCTCGGCGAGTTCGTCACGGCTCTCGACGAAGCGGCCGCGGCGCGGCGGGAGTATCTCGCCTTGCTGGAGGGCCTGGCGGTGCAGCAGCTCGACGCGCAGGTATCGGTGAAGCCGACGCAGCTCGGCCTCAAGCTCGACCCGGCAGCATGCCTGTCGCATTTCCGCGCCCTGGTGCAACGCGCGCGGGAGCTGGGAACCCTGGTCACCCTGGACATGGAGGACAGCAGCTGCACCGACGCGACACTGGAGCTCTACCGAACGCTCCGCCGCGACAGCCCCCAGGTGAGCGCGGTGCTGCAGGCACGCCTGCGCCGCAGCGGCGCCGACCTGGAGGCGCTGCTGCCGCTGCAGCCGAGCGTGCGCATCTGCAAGGGGATCTACGTGGAGCCCGGGGCCATCGCCTTTCAGGACCGAGAGGAGATCCGCCGCAACTTCCTCGCCCTGGTCGAGCGTCTGCTGCGCGGCGGCGGTTTCGTCGGCATCGCCACCCACGACGATGTCCTCATCGAGCGCAGCCGCGCGCTGGTGCACCAGCTGGGCGTCGAGCGCGACCGCTACGAGTTCCAGATGCTGCTCGGTGTCCGCGAGGATCGGCGCCGCCGCCTGCGTGCCGCCGGCTATCCGCTCCGCGTCTACGTTCCCTTCGGCAGCCACTGGTACGCCTACTCCATCCGGCGACTCAAGGAGAACCCGGCCATCGCCGGCCACGTGCTGCGGAGTCTGTTCGAGCGTCGTTGAGGCGCGCCGTCGTGCTCAAGGTTGCTGGCGCGGCGTGAGGTCTTCGAGGCTGGGGAGGCTGCTGCTCCGCTCCAGGTCCATGACCCGCGTGGTGTGCATGTCGCACTCCTGCTCGGGCCGGGCGTCTTGCAGGAAGACCTCGCTCTGTACCTTCGGGCATTGCGGCGTCGCCAGCTTGCCCGATTCGGTGCAGACGCTCTCCCAGACGACGCCGCGGGGCGCCGTGAAGGACGGCGCCGGTTTCCCGGCGTAGTACTCCCGCATGATGTCGCTCCACGGTGGCAGTCCGAGGGCGGAACCGGCGAGGCCGATGGAGCGGCGCTCGTCGTAGCCGGCCCAGACGCCCACCACGATTTCCGGCGTGTAGCCCACGAACCAACCGTCGGCGGTGTCGTCGGTGGTGCCGGTCTTCCCTGCCGCGGGGAGCGTGAGGCCGTACAGGTCGCGCGCATTGTGCCCAGTGCCCCAATCGATCACCGCCTGCAGCATGTTGGTGACGATGTAGGCCACCTGGGGCTCCAAGGCTTCCTGGAGGTGCGGCTGGGTTTCCTCCAGGATCTTCCCGGTACGATCCTCGACGCGCTCGATGAGCCAAGGCACGGCGGAGATGCCGCCGTTGGCCAAGGTACCGTACGCCGACACCAGCTCCTGCAGCGTCACTTCGGAGGTCCCCAGGGCGAGAGACTTCACCGCCTCCAGCTTGGTCCGGACGCCCAAGCGCTGCGCCGCGGCGATCACCTTGTCCGTGCCCACTTCTTCTTGCAGCTTGATGGCCGGGATGTTGAGCGACTTGGCCAAGGCATAACGCAGCGACACCGGGCCGTTGAAATTCTTTTCGTAGTTCTGCGGCTTCCACAGGCCGAGGCCGTAGCCCACGTCGACGACCAGGGGCGTGTCGAGGATGATGTCGGCGGGCGTCCGGTGCGCCAGGATGGCGGCGGTGTAGACGAAGGGCTTGAAGCAGGAGCCCGGTTGCCGGAGCGCCTGGGTGGCACGGTTGAAGCGGCTGTCGTGGAAGCTCCTGCCTCCCACCATGCCGAGGACGGCGCCGCTGCGCGGGTCGATGGCGATGGCCGCACCCTGGAGGTATTTCGGTTGCTCTTCGGCAGCGAGGGTATCGGCCAGGTTGCGCTCGTAGGGCAGGTCGTAGGTGGTCTCGATCTCGTGCAGCCGTTTCTCCAAGGCCCGCTCCATGCTGGCCTGGAGCCGGAGATCGATGCGCGTGTAGACGCGCAGCTCGCCTTCGTAGAGGAGGGAATCGCCGTAGGCGCTCTCCAGGTGTTTGCGCACCTCCTCGACGAAGTAGGCGCCGAGCTGGTCACCGCCGGCGGCGGGATGCGTGCCGAGCGGGCGCGCCGCCATGCTGTCGTAGCTCGCCTCGCTCAAGACGTCGTGATCCACCAGGGTGCGTAGCACCAGGTTGCGCCGCCGCAGTGCCCGTTCCGGGTTGCGCGTCGGCGAGTAGTTGTTGGGGTTCTTCGGCACCCCTGCCAGGGTGACGCACTCGAGCAGATTCAGGTCGCGGACGGACTTGGAGAAATAGGTGCGCGCCGCCGCCTCGATGCCGTAGGCCCCCTCGCCGAAATAGATCTCGTTCAGGTACATGCGCAGGATCTCGTCCTTGGTGTAGGTGCGCTCGAGCCGCAGCGTCAGCATCGCTTCCTTCAGTTTCCGCGTCAGCGTCTGCTCGTGGGACTTGAGGATGAGATTGCGGGCCAGCTGCTGGGTGAGCGTGCTCGCCCCCTGGCTGCCCCAACCGTGGCGCAGGTTGGCGACGACGGCGCGGGCCAGACCCCAGAGGTCGATGCCCCAGTGGTGGTAGAAGCGCCAGTCCTCGACGGACAGCACCGCCTGCCGCAGATCCGTGGGGACATCGGCGAGGTCCACGTTCACCCGCTTCTGGCGATAGAAGGAGGTGAGCGTGTCGCCCGAGCCGGCGAACACCAGGGTGGCGCCTACAGGGCTCACCGAGTCGACCTGCTCCAGCAGGCGCTTGAGCTGTGGGGCGAGCGCCCGGTAGGTCGCCCAAAGCATGCCGGCGCCCGCGGTCACCAGGACCAGGCTGATGAGCAGCGCCAGCCGCGCGACGCGGGCCGGGAGCGGCCGGCGCCAGCGGCTGGCACGCCAGGAATCCAACAGCGGCATCCGTCTTCCCCTCGCGCTACCTCGCGGCCTTCAGGCCTCCGGTGCGCCCCTTTTGGGCCGCGCCGACCGTTGCATTCCGGCCCCCTGGGAGTGCCCCCGTCAAGCCCGAAGCGCGAAGCCGGCACCTTCGCCTTACCAATGGACTTGCGCCCCGGTTCCCGGCCGTGGACGATGGGCCCCGGCGGGCCGGCCCCAGTGCCGGCGGCGGAGGTGGCCCCAGGTGCTCCCGGCGGAACAACAGCTCGCGCTCCTCCAGCGCGGCGTGGAGGAGATCATCCCGCTGGAGGAGCTGGAGACCAAGCTGCGCCACAGCGTGCGGACCGGGCGCCCCCTGGTGATCAAAGAGGGCTTCGATCCCACCGCCCCGGAGCTCCATCTCGGCCACACCATCACCCTACGCAAGTTGCGTGACTTCCAGCGTCTGGGTCACGACGTGGTCTTCCTCATCGGCGACTTCACCGGCCGCATCGGCGACCCCTCGGGACGCACGGAAACGCGCAAGCAGCTCGGCCGGGAGGAAGTGCTGGCCAACGCCGAAACCTACAAGACCCAGGTGTTCAAGATCCTCGCCCCGGAACGAACGCGGATCGAGTTCAATTCGAAATGGTGCGAGCCGATGCACTTCGAGGCGGTGCTCGAGCTCGCGAGCCGCGCCACCGTCGCCAGGTTGCTGGAGAGGGACGACTTCCGCCGCCGGTTCGAGGCGCAGAAGCCGATCAGCCTGCTGGAGTTCATGTATCCCCTCGTCCAGGCATACGACTCGGTGGCGCTCAAGGCCGATGTCGAGCTGGGGGGAACGGATCAGAAGTGGAATCTCCTCATGGGAAGGCAGCTGCAGCGCGAGTACGGTCTGGAACCCCAGGTGGCGATGACCCTGCCGCTCCTGCCCGGGACGGACGGGGTGGAGAAGATGAGCAAGAGCCTGGGCAATCATATCGGCATCGACGACCCGCCGGCCGAGATGTTCGGCAAGCTCATGTCCATACCGGACAGCGTTCTCATGACCTATCTCGTGTTGTTGAGCGATCTTCCCACCGCCGAGGTGGAGCAACGCCGAGTGCAGATGGCGGCGGGACGCCTCAATCCGGTACAGGTGAAACGCGAGCTCGGGCGCGAGCTCGTCCGGCAGTATCACGGCGAAGCCGCGAGCGCTGCGGCCGAGGCGGCCTTCGACCGCATCTTCGTCCGCCGGGAGCTGCCGGACGAGATGCTGGAGGTGCGTTTGCAGCAGCCGGCGCGGGTCATCGAGGTGATGGTGCGCTCCGGGTTGGTGCAGAGCCTGGGCGAGGCGCGCCGTCTCGTCCGGCAAGGAGCGGTGCTCCTGGACGGGCAAGTGGTGGACGACGAAGCGGCGCAGGTGGAGCCCGGTAGAACCGGGCAACGCACTCTCAAGGTGGGGAAGCGGCGCTTCGCCCGCCTCCTCTTCCCCGGCGCCGTCGGGACTTGACAGGGGTGCCGAGTTCTCTCTATTCTGCGCCTTGCTGCACGACGCCCGTGGCACTTCCGGCGCACGCAAGGCCGGCTGGTTGTTTGCGTGGCGTCGCGCGACGCCGCACTCCAGAAGCTGGAGGCGTTGACGTCGCGGACCGGTCCCCCCGCAGGAATTTCGGGATGACCGTATGGAGCCTGGAGCGCGGGCCCTTGCCTGCGCGCGCCCGGCGCGGTGTTTCCGAGCTTCAGGGGTTGACAGGGTTGGGCAGCACGCATAAGCTGGCAAGCTGGTTGGTTGCCGCCCTCCGAGACGGTAACGGCGCGCTCTTTGAAAACTGGATAGCGTACGTCTGGCCCTGAAAACGATTCGTGGGTTTCGACAGGTGCCGTGTTTCGCACGGCACACTCCGAATCACTGGGTCGAACGATCCAGTCACGCTCACGACGCTCGCGCAAGCGAGCGGCACGAGTGTTTACAGCGGAGAGTTTGATCCTGGCTCAGAACGAACGCTGGCGGCGTGGATTAGGCATGCAAGTCGAACGTGAAAAGGGGCTTCGGCTCCTGAGTAAAGTGGCAAACGGGTGAGTAACGCGTGAGGAACCTGCCT
>DASRJW010000104.1 GCA_035649275.1 Candidatus Krumholzibacteriia bacterium | reverse complement strand
ATGCACGCGCTGCGCCTCGATCCGCGCTGGGACTCGATCCGCGAGCACCCGCGCTTCAGGGCGCTGCTCTCGAAGTACACTGAGCGTTGACGCCAACCCGTCATTCGACTCGAGGAGCGTGCTGTGAATACCGAGCCGCGTAGCGCGCTATGCCGATTCGACCCCGGGGCGCACATGCGGACATCTGGACCGGCACGACCATCGGGCCGTCCCCGATCGATCTTTTACCCTTTGAGGCTCCGTGCTAACCGTCCGTTTCGCGCGTAGTATGATTTGACCCTGACCATACCCGTGCGACGATGACCGCATCGCCGGGGGAGGGTCGCATCCATGTGGAATCGTCCGTTCTCGAAGCCCGCGTCGGGTCCGCTGGGGTCTGCGATCTGTCTCATGCTCACTTCGCTGGCCGCTGCGGTTCCAACAGTCCGCGGCCAACAAACCTGTCTGTCGAGTGTCGACACTCCGGGCTCCGCCCGAGGTGTCCCTGCCCAATGGCATCATGCTCGTCATGTCTGGTCGTACGGAAGGAGGAGACATGCAACGTTTGCTACTGACGCTGACTATCGTGGGTGCAGTCTCAACCCTCGCCTCATCAGTGGGCGCAGACTGCCTGCAGCTTTGGCTGTTGACCACGCGCGGCGAATTCGCGCTGTGCGATGACAAACGAATCGTGGGAAGCTTCGACATGCCCGACTTTGGTGGCGATCCAATTCTCCAGGTCCATGTTCATGAATTCCTCCTCTCGCCTCCCCATAGTCCCGGCCCGGCACTCTACACGCTGCCTTTGCCGGTGAATGGTGTCGTCGAGGTGAACGTGGGACCCCTGTCGGATCACGAGGAGGACATGGTGCGAGGCTATCAGAGCTACGTGGACGTACACACCGTCGCTCATCCGGAAGGAGTGTCCATCGGCGTGGTTTATGGGCCAAATGCCGTTGAGGCGATCGCGTGGAGCGGCGTCAAGGCGCTGTTCCGCTAGGGATTCTAAAGAGGCGGGCTCGCTGGCGGCGCTCCTGGGGGAAGGCTCAGCACACGACCTTGTTCAAACGAGCATGCGGCCGCGCACGAGCTCCACGAGCTTGTGATAGCCGCCGAGGAACTGGTGCAGGGTGTGGATGCTGGCCCCGTAGTGGACGAAGTCCCGGGGCTGCATGCCATCCTCCGCGTAGGCGCGCCGGAAGTCGGGGAAGTTCTCCACAAGCGCTCTCAAGGTGGGTTCCGCCAGCGGCCTCTCGAGGCTGCGTTCGGGGGTGAAGATGGAGGCGTTGAATTGCTTCCACCACTTGTAGGGCATGGTCTGGATGACGCCGTCGCCGATCAGGTCGGTCCAGTGCATGGGATAGCGGTAGGCGGCGGCGAGCAAGATGCTGCGGAAGCGGCGTTCCCGGAAGATGCCGTACGTCTTCTTGAAGATCGCGATCCCGGCCCAGTTGAGGTGACCGGGATCCACGGTCACTTCCTCCTTCTCCATGGCCCGACGAAGATGGTCGTCTATGCGCCCGATCATGAGCGTCACCGTTGGAAGTAGCGTCGTCGTGTCGCGTCCGCTTGCCTGAGCCCGAGCGACGCCGCGCTCGACGGCCTCGGCACAGGCCACGGCCTGGGCGACGCTGAAGCAGACCGTAGCGTTGATGCGGATCCCTGCCGCGGTGAGATCCTCGATGGCGGCGAGACCTGCCGCGGTCGCCGGGATCTTGACCGCCACGTTGGGGGCGATCTGCGCCAGCTCGCGGCCGTGTTCCACCATGCGCCGGGCATCGTTGAAGAGCTTCGGGTTCACCTGCATGGAGAGGAAGCCCTTGCGGCCCTGGGTGGCGTCGTACACCGGGCGCAGGATCTCCGCCGCCTCCCACCCTAGCACCGCGATCAGTTTCCAGGTGATCTCGTCCTCCGTTTGCCCCTCGTTCGCGGTAATGAGAGCGTCGAGAACGGATCCCCATCGGGCGCCGTCGCTTTGCACGACCTGGTGCACGATGACCGGGTTCGAGGTCGCCCCCACCGCTCCTTCACTCACCGCCTCGGCGAGCTCCGTCGGGTCGCAGCTGTCGTTCCAGAAATCCGTGCCCAGCAGGGCCGTGACCCGCATGTTCGAGAGCACCAAGAGCCTCACCCCCGCTTCAGACACCCGCCAGGTGCAGCACCGTCTCGCGTCCGAGCTTGGCGTTGTGGAGCGGCGACGCGCGTCGCGGATCCTGTTCCGCCTCGACGACGAGCCAACCGGCGTAGCCCGTGGCCCGCAACAACTTCAGGAGGGGCGCGAAGTCGTAGCCCCCATCGCCGGGCACGGTGAAGACGCCAGCGCGGACGGCCCAGGCGAAGCTCTGCTTCTCGGCACGCGCGCGTAGCACGACGTCGGGGCGCACGTTTTTCAGGTGCACATGACCGACCCGCAGCCGGTGTTTCACGAGGACGCGCAATGGCTCGGCGTCGGCGAAGAGGAGATGCCCCGTGTCGATGAGCAACCGGACGTGCTGCGTCATCGTCATGAGCCGGTCGATCTCGCGAGCGTCCTGGATCACCGTTCCCATGTGCTGGTGATAGACCAGGTGCAGGCCGCGCTGGTCAGCCATGCGTGCCAGCGCATCGAGACCTTTCGTCAGGCGCAGCCACTCCGCCTCGCTCAGCAAATCCTCCCGGCCGGTGAAGACGAGCGGTTGTTGCGGATCGTGATAGATGCGACGGCTGCACTCGGCGACGATGACCACCTTGCAGCCCATCCGCGCCAGGAAATCCAGGTGTGCGCCGAAGCGCTTTTCCTCCTCGGCGAAGGTGTTCTCCAGGAGATTGGTGCT
Source organism: Candidatus Krumholzibacteriia bacterium (assembly GCA_035649275.1). Classification (NCBI taxonomy): domain Bacteria; phylum Candidatus Krumholzibacteriota; class Candidatus Krumholzibacteriia; species Candidatus Krumholzibacteriia bacterium. The sequence goes on along the minus strand of DASRJW010000104.1, from coordinate 13,574 downwards.
GTGCCAACCCGAGACGAGCTGCAAGTCGAAGCGCCGGAGCAGCGGCGCCAGCGTGTCCGCGCTCCGCGGAAACTTGTGACCCAGCTCGCTGCCGGCATAACCGGCCGCGTGCATCTCCTCGAGACAGCGTTCCAGCGGGATGTCCCCGCCCAGATCCTCGAAGTCGTCGTTGCTCCAGATGATCGGATTCGCTCCGACCTGCACTTGCCAGCCGCTGGCTTGCATCGCCGCCCCTTTCTCTGCTGCCGCCGCCTCGCCAACGTGCTCAGTAGTAGAAGATCCGCTTCCGCCGCGCCTCTTCGTAGCGCCGGCGTTCGTCCTGCACCGAAGTCTCATCCGAGGCCTCGGCCACGGGCACGTCCCACCAGGCGAAACCGGGCAGCGGGCTCGGCTCCACCGGTACGTGGATGAGCACGCTGCGTTTCTCACTGCTCGCCGCTGCCAGGGCGGCGACGAGCTCGTCCTCGTTCTCGGCTCGAAGCCCCACGGCACCCAGGCTGCGGGCGTTCTGGGCGAAGTCGATCTCCAGCCTCTCGCCCTCGAGGCGGCCGTTCGCCTGGCTGCGGCGACGGAATTCGTTGCCGAAGCTGTTACCGCCGCAAGCTCTCTGCAGTCCGTGGATGCACTGGTAGCCCCCGTTGTCGAGCAGCACGATGGTGATCTTGAGGTCCTCCTGGAGGGCCGTCACGAGCTCGGTGTGCAGCATGAGATAGCTGCCGTCGCCGACCAAGGCGAAGACCTCGCGATCCGGCCGCGCCAGCTTCACCCCCAACGCCCCGGCGATCTCGTAGCCCATGCACGAGTAGCCGTACTCCGCGTGGTAGTCGTCGACATCGCGCGAGCGCCACAACTTGTGCAAATCCCCCGGCAGTCCGCCAGCGGCGTGCACCACCGTGGCGTGCTCGGGCACCGTTTCGTTGACGATGCGGATGACCTCGCCCTGCACGAGACTGCGGCTCGCAGCGGCTGGATGGACGAGCGCCTGCCGGCAGCGCTCCCATGCCGCGCGGGCGGTGACGATCTCGGCGGCATAGCCCGGACACACCGAATACCCCTGCAAGGCGGCACGGAGGTCCTGCAGGATCGCTCGGGCATCACCGACCAGCGGCAGCGCTCCGTGCTTGTGCGCATCGAAAGCATTGATCTGGATGGCGACGAAGCGCACGGCGGGATTCTGGAACAGGGTCTTCGACGCCGTCGTGAAGTCGCCGAGGCGGGTGCCTACGAGCAGGACGACATCGGCTTCCCGGGCGAGCGAAGCCGTTGCGGCTGTTCCGGTGACGCCGATGGCCCCGAGGCACGAGGGGTGAGCGTCGGGCAGCGCGCCCTTCCCCGCCTGGGTCACGCCGACCGGGATCGCTGTGGTCTCGACGAACTCCCGCAGCGCCACCCTGGCCTCGGCGTAATGCACGCCGCCGCCAGCCACCAAGAGGGGCCGCTTCCCCGCGCGCACCAACGCCGCCACCGCCGCGATTTCGTCGGGACTGCAGCGCGGTCGGGGCACCCGGTACACCTTTTTGGCGAAGAACCTCGCCGGGTAATCCCAGGCTTCCGCTTGCACGTCCTCGGGCAAACAGAGCGTCACCGCTCCTGTCTCCGACGGTGACGCCAGCACACGCATCGCTTCGGGCAGCGCGGCGAGCAACTGCTCGGGTCGCTGGATGCGATCCCAGTAGCGCGACACCGGCTTGAAGCAATCGTTCACGCTCGTGTCCATGCTGTGCGGGTGTTCGAGCTGCTGCAGGACGGGCGCCGGCAGCCGGTTGGCGAAGACATCACCGGGGAGGAGCAGCACGGGCAGTCGGTTCACCGTGGCGGTGGCGGCACCGGTCACCATGTTCGTCGCCCCCGGGCCGACGGAGGTGGTGCAGGCGAGCGCACCCAAGCGGTGCCGCGCTTTGGCGAAGGCCACCGCCATGTGCACCATGCCTTGCTCGTTCTTCGGCTGGATGAAGGGGAGCTCTGCTCCACCATGCTCTTCCAGGGCCTGACCGAGACCCGCGACGTTGCCGTGTCCGAAGATGCCGGCGACGCCGTGGATGAGCCGATGCTCCACGCCGTCGCGCTCGATGTACTGGGCAGTGAGGAAGCGCACGAGAGCTGCAGCCATGCTGAGGCGCACCGTCTCCTGGCTTGCACGGCCGCCATCGAGGCGGGGGTCGGACTCAGTCGTTGGGGTCATTGCCTGCCTCGTGGGCTTCGTCTGGCTCGACACCGGATGACTGCGCTTCGCCCGGCTCGACGCCGGATGACTGAGCTTCGCCTGGCTCGACAACGGACGATTGCGCTTCGCCCGGCTCGACGCCGGATGACTGAACTCTGGGTGGCTCGACCGCGAATGCATGCGCTCCGGTCGCCTCGACCGCGCGTGACGGGGCTCCGGGCGGATTGACTTGTCGGGGCCGTGCTCCGGGTGGCTCCACGCGCCGGCGCCGTTTGGTCCCGCTCGCCGCGCGCTTCTTCGGGGGCCGCGGGTTGGCGACCGGGGGGCCAAGTGGGACAGTCGCGGGCTCCCAGATGGGCGCCGCGGGATCGAGAATCCAGGTGTGCTCCGCGGCGTATTCGAAGCCCGCGTACGGGCTGTCTTCCAGGTGTCGAACGATCCAGAGGTAGTACATGGCGTATCCCGGTGCCGCGACCTGGGCGTGGTCCTGCTGCGCCGCGATGCGCAAGGTGTCGTTGTGCCGCACCTTGTAAACCCGGTTCCCCGCTTCGCCGTGCCCGTAACCATGCGGGGCGCTGAAGCGGTAGTGGTAGATCTCGGGCTGCGCATGATGGTGCGGCGGGTAGCTGGACCAGCGACCGGGGTAATTCACCACTTCGCCGAGAACCAAGCGCGACTCGGGCCGTACTTTGCGGTCGAACACCAGACGCACATTACGGAGGCAGGTGCCTTGGGCGAGCCCCAGGCCGCGATATTCGGGCACGATCTCGTGCGGCCAGAACACGCGCGCCGCGAACGCCGATGGATTCGTCACCCGGGCCACCGCCCACTCCACCCGTTCGCTCTGCGCTTGGATGGCGAGTCGTGTCTGCGGCCCCAGGTGCAGCACCGTGGGTGCGTCGTCGAAGAGGGAGCGGCGCTCCACGCTGACTTCTCGGCCATCGAGGACGACCCGGGCACTCCCCTGCATCAGCACCCAGGCGCTCTCCTTGGCATCGGTCAACTCGAGTTGGTCGTCCCGGCCGAGCACGTGGATGCCGAAATCCACGCCCTGCCCGAGCACCGGGTCCTCTTCAGCGGTGATTCCCGTGAAGCCGGGAGGGAAAGCGTCGCTGCCCCGAGTGATCAGATCGGCACGCGACTTGGGGAGGTCGCGTCCCCATTCCCAATCTGCCGCCTTCGCTCGCACCGACGACCTCCCGCTTCCAGCTCAGGCTTCAGCTTCCGCCTCGGACTCCAGCCCCCGCTTCAGGCTGCGTCCAGACCCGCCTCGGCGTCGATGTGCACCGGCCGGTCTTGAAGCAGGGACCTTCGCGCCGCCTGTGCCAGCAGGACGGCTTGCAAGCCGTCCTGTCCCGACACCGCCGCTTCCCGCCCCTGGCGCACGCAATCGACGAACTCCTGCATCTCCGCCACGTACGACTCCTGGTAGCGCTCCAGGAAAAACCGCTGCGGCCGCTCGCGGTGCTGTCCGTGCGCATCCCACTCTTCCACCCGCGTCGGTGTGCGATTGGGAACGGTGAGACAGGCGCGCGAGCCGAAGACCTCGAGCCGCTGGTCGTAGCCGTAGACAGCACGCCGCGAGTTGTCGATGGTGCAGAGCGCGCCGTGCGCAAAGCGCAGCAGGATGACCGCGGTGTCCACGTCGCCGAGGGCGGCGATGCCGGGATCGAAGGCGCTCCCGGTGGCGAACACCTCGACGACGGGCTCCTGCATGAGGAATCGCGCCATGTCGAGGTCGTGAATGCTCATGTCCAGGAAGAGGCCGCCGGAGACGCGCACGTAGTCCGCAGGCGGCGGCTCGGGGTCGCGACTGGTGATCCGAAGGAGCTGCAGCACGCCGGCGTGACCGGCGCGCAGGCGTTGCGCCAGCGCCTGGAAGTCGGGATCGAAGCGGCGATTGAAACCGACCTGGAAGCGCACGCCTGCCCGCGCCACCGCCTGGAGGGCTTCGCGGATGCGCTCGACATGGTGGTCGATGGGTTTCTCGCAGAAGATGTGCTTCCCGGCGGCAGCGGCCTCGCCGATGATGCGGGCGTGGGTGTCCGTGGAGGAGCTCACCACCACCGCATCCACATCCGGGCGCGACAGGATCTCGCGGTAGTCCGCTAGGGCGACGTCCGCCCCCGCCACCGTCGCCGCCGCCCGCGCGCAGGCGAGGCGCGGATCGGCCACGGCGACGACACGGGCGTGCGGAACGCGACGGGCCAGATTGTGTGCGTGGAGCATGCCGATGCGTCCGGCACCGATGACGCCGATGCTCAGTTCTCGGCTCTTGGCGGACATCTCCCCACCAGCGAGCGGCCAGCGGCCGGCACGGCACCACGCCGCGCGCCACCTGGCTCGGCTCGCTCGCGGATGTGCTGGAAACGTTCCAAGAAGCGACGCAAGAAGGTGAAAGACCGCGCTTCCGCTCTCACGAGGCCGACGCGAGACACGCGGCCGACCCGTCACACGAGGCTCCACCATTCGGGGAGCGCCTCAGCCGCCTGGAACCGAGAACGGGTTGGCCCGACCCACCGAGACGGCCCTACTTGCGCGTCAATACGGGGAGGTACGCCACCCAGGGCCCCGTTTCCTCGCCGTACTGCTTGGCCATGACGCGAGCGATCTGCGCCAGGTGGTTGAGGTCGTGCACCACCCAGGTGGACAGCAGCTCGGCGAGAGTGACCACGCCGAGCGACGGATGCCGGCCGCGCAAGGCGAGCTGCTCCGCGGTCAGCCTCCAGCCCGCCAGAGTCGCCAGGCTCTCCGAGCGCCGGGCCGCGAAGCGGGAGAGCAAGGCTTCCATGGTCCAGTCGCGGAAGCGGCTGAACTGCGCCTGCCGGTCGAAGGGCTCGAAGGTGCGCGCCTCCCCATGCTCCAGGATCATCCGAGCGCGCGGGATCCAATCTGTTTCCTCGCCGTGCAGGAGATGTCCCACGATGTCACGGGCACACCAAGTGTCCGGCCCTTCCGTCGTCGTGGTCCAATTCGGGGAGAGGCCCTGGAGGAGAGTCGCTAGCGTGCCAGGCGTACGGCTCAGGATCTCGACCGCCGTCTGCACCGTGAATTCCATGGGGTCCTCCTCGCTTCGTTCTACGGCCGCCGGGCGCATGCGGTTGCATCTCGCGCCAGGCACTGGACGCGCAGGGCAAGCGCCATCACACTGCTGGCCGACCTATGCCGCGACCGGCACGACGCCCACGCCGGAGGTACGACATGGCAGCGCGTTCGAAAAAGACCCGGCTCGTTCTCCGCCCCGTCGTCCCGGACAAGGTCGATCTGCGCGACCGTCCTTACCGCCCGGCGATCGCGGCGGCGCCGCCGCTCCACTTCGACGCCACGCGCCAAGAGGCTCTCCCCGTTCTCGATCAGGGCGACACCTCGGCGTGCACCGGTTTCGCCCTGTCCAACGTGGTGAATTATCTCCTGCGCCGGAACGGCCGCGAACGCAACGCCTCCGTTTCGCCCTTCATGCTTTTCTCCATGGCGCGCCGTTACGACGAGTTCCCCGGCGCCGGCCCCGAAGTGGGCTCGAGCTTGCGCGGGGCGATGAAAGGTTGGTACCGGCACGGGGCGTGCGCGCAGGCGCTGTGGCCGGAGCAAGAAATGCCCGAACCGCATCCAGAACCAACCAAGGATTGGTGGCAGGACGCGGCACAGCGTCCTCTCGGCGCCTACTACCGCGTCGATGCGCGCTCGGTGACGGACATGCATGCGGCCTTGCACGAGGTGGGCGTGCTGTATGCGAGCGTCCTCTGTCACTCCGGCTGGGACGAGGGCTACGATCTGCCTCCAGCCCGGCGGCGAGGCTGGGTCATCCCGCAGCGAGCGCTCGTGGCCAGCGACGGCGGCCACGCCTTCGCCATCACCGGCTGGGACAGCCGCGGCTTCCGCATCCTCAACTCCTGGGGCAAGAGCTGGGGTGAGGGCGGCGCCGCCATCCTTTCGTACCAGGACTGGCTCGAGAACGCCATGGACTGCTGGGTGGCGCAGCTCGGCGTCGTCACCGATCAGCATCAAGCGGTGTCGGCGAGCGCCTCGCTCCGCACCGACGACCGTGGCAGGGTGACGCTGGCGACCGAACCCCTACTGCGCCAGCGCGAGATCTCGCCCTTCATCGTGAACATGCAGAACAACGGCGACCTGAGCGGTAGCGGTAGGTTCCGCACCTCCCGGAACGATCTGCAGTCGTTGCTCGAGATCCACCTCGACCGCGCCCGCAGCCGCTGGCGCCTCGGCAAGAACGCCCCTTTGGACGTCGCGATCTTCGCGCACGGCGGCCTCACCAGCGAGGAAGCGGCGGCCGGCACGGCGGCGCGTTGGGTGCCTGCACTCTACGACGCCCAGATCTTCCCGATCTTTCTCATGTGGGAGACCGACTTCCTCTCCACCTTGAAGAACCGCCTTTCTGACATCCTCGCCAGCGAGACGCCGGCCACTGCCGGCGTCCGCGACACCCTGTCGCGCTGGTGGAACCGGCGGCTCGAGCGCGCTTTTGCCGCACCCGGTACCTTCTTGTGGAAAGAGATGAAGCAGAATGCCGACGCCATCGGGAGGCGCGATACGAGCGGCGCCAGGCAGCTCTTCGACATCGGCTCGACGGTCCCCGGCTTCGCCCCGGCACGGGTGCGTCTGCATCTCATCGGCCACTCCGCTGGCGCCATCCTCCACTGCCATCTGCTCGACGCGCTCGCCCGTCTCGGTTGGAAGTTCGCTTCCGTCCACTTCATGGCACCCGCGGTGCGGACGGACGTTTTCGCCTCCACCTTGCTTCCTCACCTGCGCTCCCGGAAGGTGGGGCGCCTGCATCAGTTCCATCTCACCGCCGGTGCCGAGGAGAGGGATCCCACCTGCCGGCCGCTGCTCGGCTACGGCCGTTCGCTCCTTTGGCTGGTGTCGGAGTCCTTCGAAGGCGGCCGACCGGCCGAGATCCTCGGGATGGAGAACTATTTCGACGCTTTCTGGGGCCAGCGCAGTCTCGCCGATCTCCGCCGTCATGCTAGTGCCTGGGTGGCGCCTTCGAAGGTTACGGAGAGCACGACCCACGGCGGCTTCGACGACGACACGGCGACGCAGCGAGCCATCGTGGCCCTGATCAAGGGCCAAGATCCCGCCCGCTTGGTTGCATCCCGTGCCAAGCCGATCAACGGATGAGAAGGAGCTTCTTCGTTGCCGCCTGGTGCGCCGCTTCGGCACGCAGCGGGGAAGCGATGGCGCGGACGAAGTAGGCGCCGCTCGGCGCCCGTGGGCCCGCAGCCCGGCTACCGTCCCAGACGAAGCGATGGGATCCCGCCGGCAGCACGCCGGCGTCGTCGTCGCGCAGAGTCGTCACTAGAGTGCCGCGAACGTCGAACACCTCGAGGCGCAGTCGCGCCGGTTCTGCCAGCGCCACGGCGAAGCGCACCGCGCCTCGGCCAGAGCCGGCCGCCGCAGTGATCTGCAGCCCACCTTCGCCGCCCGCCACGTCGTCCACATCGCTCGTCCGCAGTGGGCGGAAGTCTGCCACATGCGGCAGATGATCCGAGACGGTGGTCACATCGTTCGCCTGCAACCCGTAGAGCGAAAGCTGCGCCGCCGACATCTCCGGCGTGTAGAGGCTGAAGTGGCGTTCGAGATGCATGCCGCTGTCGGTATAGATGATGAAGTCGAGACGGCCGGGGGCGAAGGCGGAAGTGTCGCTCCGCCAGGTGTAGGCGAAGCGTCTCTCGGTCTGGCTGGAAACCACCTCGCCGAACGCCGTCCCATCCCAGTCCGGGGCGAAGTCGGGCCCGTAAGTCGCATTGTCCGCGATGTCGCCGGTGAGCAGCGTGACCAGCTGCTGCGCAAACCCCACCAAATTCATGTCCCCGGCGAGCATGAAGAGCGTGCCGCTCGGCACGGTCACCGTGCCCCCCGCGGTCATGGCGTCGCGGAAGAACCGCATGATGTTGTCGGCCTCGGCCTGACGGCCCGCGTTGTTGGTGCAGCAGGGCAAGTGCGCATCGACGAGCAGGATGTCGTGGCCGAGGGCAGCATCGGCATCCAGGAGGACGGCCAGGTTCAGGTCGATGGCCCATTGCGAGACGATCGGGAAGCGGCTCACGACGATGCAGTCGTTGACTTCCGCGGCGTACCAGGCTTCACCCGCACCCGAGGGAAGGAAGCTCTCGAGAAGCGCCGCCGTCTGCGCTGGCGTGGCGTTGTAGATCTCCTGGAAGCAGACGATGTCCGGGTCGAGGGCGGAGAACACCCGATCGGCGCTCGGCGTCACCCCGGGATTGAAGCCACCCGGGGCCTCCAGGTCCCGGGCGTTCCAGGTCACGATGCGCACGTCGGTGGGAGTGACCCGAGCGAACGAGGTCGGCGCCGGCGGTGAGACCGGTGTAGCGTCGAAGCTGTAGGTGAGCGTGGTGCCGATGTTCGGAGCATAGTCGCCGTTCGTCCCCACATCGTGGACCAACACACGCATCGAGTTGCCCGTGAAGAGCAGGTTGACGCCGTCGGGCCGGACGTTGCGCCCGATGGCGATTTCGAACTCCGGCGAGGTCACCGACGGCAGCTCGCGGAGACGGATGTCGTCCTGGAAGATCTGTACGCTCGAACCGAGGCGGTAGAAACGGCCCGTGCGAGCGCCGAACTGCCAGAGCAGCTCGGCGCCGATACCGCCGACGGCGAGGCCCGTTCCGGCGTTCATGTCCGTGTCCAGGTAGAGCTCCAGGTTGTTGGCCTCCTGCAGGCCGACCGGGACGGTCAATTCGAAGCGGACGAACAAATACTCGCCGTCGTTGGCCAGGTCCAGGGCGCGGAAGTCGATGCCTGAGGTGCCGCTGTCCGCCGCCGGATCCAGGTGCTCCACCGCTCCGGTCCAGTCGGTGAAGAAACCGTCGAGGAAAATGGCGGCGGATTCGCCGCCGGCGCGGAGCGGAAGCGCGAGAAGCAAGACGCCGGCAAGGACGATCGCAACAGGGGGCCGGTGGCGCATGGTTCCTCCGCTGTACTCGTGCTGTCGGTCGGGCGACGCCTCTGAGGGAACACTTGATGATATCGCCCGCTGGACGGTTTTTCCAGCGTGGCCGGTTCTGCCGGTTGTGGCCAGTTCTGCCAGTCGGCGGACCGTTCTGCCAGTCCGTCAGCGATTCTTCCACTGCGGCGGGCGCTTCTCCATGAAGGCGCGGAGACCCTCGAGCGGATCCTCGTGCCGCATCAGCTCCCCGAGATACATGCGCTCCAGCGCCTCCAGATCGGAGAGAAGCCGAGCCCGCAGGGGCTCGCGCACCGCCCGGGTGGTGAAGTGCAGCGCTGTCGCGCTCCGCGGCAGGAGATGGCGGACGATCCATTGCTGCGCTGCTTCGTCCGGTTCCTCGCTCAGATGATCCACGAGGCCCATCTCCAGGGCTTCCTCGCCGTCGATGACGCGCCCCGTGAGGCAGAGATCCTCGGCGAGAGCCCGCCCGAGGCGTTCACGCAGGATGAGCGCCGCGAGAGGCGGGAAGACTCCGAGGCCCACTTCCGGAACGCCGAGCTCAGCGTCGGGGGCCGCGAACACCCAGTTGCAGAAGGCGGCGAGCTCGAGACCGCCGCCGAGGCAGCGGCCGCGAACGATCGCCAGCGTCGGCCGCGCCACGCTCAAGAGATCGTGGAAGAGGCGGTGGAACGCCGGCAGCAGCTTTTCCACCAGGCCTGGCAGGTGTTCGTCGATGCTCGCACCATACGAGAAGTGGCCGCCTGTGCCGGAGAAGACGATCGCCTTCACCTCGGCCTGTCGCGCCGGGCCGGCCAACACCGCACGGAGGCTCTCGATCATCTGTAGATCGAGCACGTTGCCGGGAGGCGCATCCAGCACCACCTGCAACACTTGTCCTTCGTGTTCGGGGGTGACGCGCACCTTCGGAGTCGTCGGCCCCTCTCGCACTCGTGCCATGGTCCTGCCTCCGCGGCGCTTCCGGCCTCTCTCCTTCGACCCTCTCGATCGGCCCCTCGACCTCGGCTTCTCTCTCGGTCTCTCCACTCGGTCTGTCTGCCTCCGTCTCCCTCCCGGAGTGTGGCGCCGCGACTCGTGCCTGGCAACTCCCGTTCTGCTCCTCCCTGGTCCGCCTTGGCCCGTGTGGACACTGCGGTTGGCGGTGTTCTCGGAACTCGGACATCGGCGGGGCACCCGCCACCCGAGACGGATCCGCGCTCTTGCTCACGGGAGCATCGGATGCGAAGATGCCCGGCGCCTTGGCCCTTGGCGGCACCCTGCCTTGTCGAGGATCGTGGCACCAGGCTGACGCAGCGGGGTTCGACATGGGACGCGCGACACAGCTCGAGACGAGAGGCGCTGCCGGTACGACGCGGCGGACGAAGCGACGGCGAGGACTCTGGGCCGCCCTCGCCATGCTCTGGCTCGCTGCCCCGGCCCTGGCGTTGCCCGGTGGGCAGAGGCTCACGATCGCGGGCGGCGGCAGCTTCCCGGTGCAACCCAGCGTCATGAGCGACGTGTGGAACACGGGATTCATCGTGAGCGGTTCCCTGCTTTGGAAGGCCGCTCCGGTGCTCGCGTTGGGTGTGGAGGTGAGCTACCTCCGGCACCCCCTCGACACGGCGGCTTTCGAGGCATCCATCCGTGATCAGTACCCGAACGTGAGCACGGACGGGCACGACTTCTGGGTGGTGCCGGCCTCCGCCATCATCGAGCTCGACCTCATGCAGTGGGGCGTGGTGAAACCGTACATTCGGGCAGGCTTCGGCGTCTACAAGTTGGGCACGACGGATTTCGCCGCCAGCGGACCTGGCGCGGATGCCCTGGAAGAGCAGGTTGCCGACGCCGAGCTCACCCAGCGCCTCGACGACACCGTCTTCGGCACCTTGATCGGCCTGGGCCTGCGCACCCCGATCACCCCGGCGATCGGCCTCACCCTCGACGCCACCTATCACGTGGTCAACACGGCCGGGGAATCCACCCACTTCGTCCCCGTCCGACTCGGCCTGCAATTCTGAAGAGCTCGGCTCGACACACCGCCACCAGCAAGGCCTGACCACCTAGAGGATGAAGAGCTCGCCTCAGCGCACCGCCGCCGGCACGATCCGTCCACGCAGATGGGGCGGATCCGCTTCCTCCATCAAATGACAGGCCACGGTGTGGCCGCCCTCCCATTCCCGCAGCATCGGCTCTTCGGTGGCGCAGCGCTCGAAGGCCCAAGCACAGCGGGTGCGGAAGCGGCAGCCGGAAGGCGGATGAACCGGGCTCGGCACCTCGCCAGGGAGGACGATGTGCTGGCGCGCGCGCTGGCGCTCCGGCTCCGGGACCGGCACCGCCGCGATGAGCGCCTGCGTGTAAGGGTGGAGCGGGCGCTCGATGAGTCGCTCAGCCTCCGCCACCTCCACCAACTTGCCCAAATACATGACGGCGATGCGCGTACTGATGTAGCGCACCACGGCGAGATCATGGGCGATGAAGAGATAGGTGAGGCCCAGCTTCTGCTGCAGGTCCTGAAGCAGGTTGAGGATCTGCGCTTGGATGGAGACGTCCAGCGCCGAGATGGGTTCGTCGGCGACGATGAACTCCGGGTGGAGGGCGATGGCGCGGGCGATGCCGACACGCTGGCGCTGGCCGCCGGAGAACTCGTGCGGATAGCGCCGCAGGTGCTGCGGATCGAGTCCCACGAGCTCGAGGAGCTCGCGCACGCGCTCCCGCAGCTCTCGCCCGCGTGCCACATGGTGCACCTGCAAAGGCTCGGCGACGATGGAGCCTATGGTCATGCGTGGATCGAGGGACGAGTAGGGATTCTGGAAAACGATCTGCATGTGGCGTCGCATGCGGCGGAGTTCGGCGGCGCGTAGCTGCGTCAGCTCCTTGCCGGCGAAGACGACACTGCCCGCCGTGGGGCGGACGAGCTGCAGAATGGCGCGACCCGTGGTGGACTTGCCGCAGCCGGATTCGCCGACGAGACCGAGTGTTTCCCCGCGCTGGATGTCGAGATCGACGCCGTCGACGGCGCGCACGAAGTCCTTGGGCCGCTGCGACAGCGACAGCATGCCGCGGCGTACCGGGAAACGCACCTCGAGGCCGCGCACCGACAGCAAGGCTTCGTTCACGATGGCTTCGCCTCGCCTCCCCTGGCGTCCGCGGGTGGCGGCTTCTCGGCGTTGGGTGACGGCTGCTCGGCGTCGGGTGGCGGCTTCTCGGCGGGAATTGGCGGCTTCGCGGGTGGCGAAGCGGGGAACGGCAGCCGCGCCTGCGCCGGGTCACGGGGCGCTACGGCTTCCGGCGGCGCATGCGACGGCCGCGACGGGAACGTGCCTTGCAGCGCCTGCGCGGCGATGCGCTTCAGATCGGCCGAGAAGTCGCCCTCCATGATCCACTCCAGGTATTCCGGATCGGCGATGCGGACAGCGCGAAGCAGCTCCCCCCGGTGCCTGCCGAAGGCGAACATCGCTTCACCGCCTTGCCACACGAGGCGGCGGTCGATGTCCACGCCGTCGACAGGGTTGCAGGCCCGGTGCAGGCCGTCCATGGAATGCGGCAGATCAGGGTAGCGTCGCAACTGACCCAGGAGCACGCGATAAGTGGCCTCCGCATCAGCAGTGGCGGAATGCGCCCCCGTGAAGCCGGTGCCGCAGTAGAAGCGATGCGCCGCCGACAGATCCCTCGGCTCCTTCTGATGGAAGATGCTCTTGGCGTCGATGAGACGCCTGCCGGAGACGAGGAACTCGACGCCGGCCCGTTCGAACTCGTTGCGCAACAGCGGCAGGTCGAAGGCCAGGAGGCCGAACCCCGCCAGGTCGCAGCCCTCCAAGAACTCGACGAGACTCGCAGCGATCTGCCCGAAGCTGGGAGCACCTAGCAGATCCTCGTTGCGGATCCCGTGCACGGCCGTCGCCTCGGGCGGGATGGGAATGCCCGGGTCGACGCGCCGGGTGCGCTCTTCGTGGCGACCCTCCGGGTGGACCTTGACCACACCGATCTCGATGATGCGGTCCTTGGCGACTTGCGTCCCCGTCGTCTCCAGGTCCAGCACCGCCAAGGGCCGGTCCAGGGGGACGATGTCGCGGGCCCAGTCGGGCAGCCTCGCCTCTTCCGGTCGCTCCATCGCTTCCTCGCTCCGATCCTACCGTCGTCCCGACCTCATCATAATAATGAACAGGCACGGGCACGCAACATGGGATGCATGGCAAGAGCCGGGCCGGGGTGCAGAAAGCAGCGGTGCGGGGCCGGCGCGTTGTAAACTCTCCCGCGGGACTCCGCGGTGAGGGCTCTTCGGGCCGGTTCGAAGCTCGCCGGAACGACGACCCAGGGCCCGTTTGGCGACTTGGACCTGGACCTCGTAGGTGTGCAGCGATCGGAGGAAGCATGGTCGACTCCTCGGAAAGGAACCGGTCCCCGGAAGCAGAGTACTTCTACAAGAAGGAACAAGAGCTCATCGCGAAGCTACGTCAGAAAGCCGAGGCCGAGGCACGGAAGAAA
>DASRJW010000103.1 GCA_035649275.1 Candidatus Krumholzibacteriia bacterium | reverse complement strand
GCGAATTCCAGCGGCCTCGGCCAGCGCCTGTGGCGGCGCTATCGCGTGCACGCCGAGCCCGCCATCGGCGGCGTCGACATCCGTCGCTTCCAGCCGCGACAAGCGCCGCGCGCCGCGCCTGAACCGTTCCGCATCCTCGTCTTCGGGCGCTGGGCGCGAGCCGGCAAGGGCGCCGACTTGGCGGTGCGCGCCGTCGAAGGCCTGGCGACGGCGCTACGGCACCGGGCTCCGGCATGGGCCGGGACCCTGGCGCATCCGGTGCAGCTCGTGCTCTTCGATCATGCCGTGCCGGGAGGCGGGGAGAGTCCGGCGTCGCAGCTGCAATTTCCCGTTCCCCACGAATTCCACTGGAACCAAACGCAAGAAGAGCTGGCGCGTTTGTACGCGAGCTGCGACCTCTTCCTCTCGGCGGAACGTCGCGCCGGTTGGAACAACACGGTGGCGGAGGCCATGGCGAGCGGCGTGCCCGTGGTCTGCACCCGCGCCGGCACCGGGGACCTGGCGGTGCACGGCGAAACCGCTCTGGTCGTCCGACTGCGCCATCCCTTCTTCTTCCGCCGCGCCCTGCTCGCGCTCTGCCGCGACCAGGCCCTGCGCGAGCGTCTGGCCCGGCAAGGCCGGGCGCAGGCGGAGCGCTACTCCTGGGAGCACGTCGCCGATCGCATCGAGGCGGTGTCGCGGGCGCGCCTGGCGTCCGCAGGTGCCTGAGGTTTCACGGCGGCGGTGCTTCGCCAGGGTCGCGGCGGCGCAGTTCGTAGAGCTTGGCGTAGCGGAGGAAGACGTAAGTGCCGTGCAGGGCGGCGACGACGAGTCCAGGGATGCCGTCGCGGAAGCCGCGACGCAGCAGGTAGACGCGCAGGAACTCCAGCAGTGGCCGCAGCACCAAGCCGGGGAGGACGCTGCGGGCTCCTGCTTCGTGCATCTGCATCGCCGCCAGACTGGTCAGGCCATCGATCTTGCCCAGGTGATGGCCGATGTCGCGGTACGAGTAGTGCAGGAGATCGTGCCGCAGCCGCTCCTTGCGCCCCTGCACCACCACGCGCTCGTGCACCCGGTCGGCGGTGAAGCGACCCACCTCGCGGCGGAAGAGGCGCAGCACGTAACCCGGATACCAGCTGCCATGGCGGATCCAGCGGCCGAGATAACGGACGCGGCGGGGCATTTCATAACCATCGGCGGCGAAATCGAGGGCGCAGATCTCCTGGCAGAGGGACGGCGACACTTCCTCGTCGGCGTCGATGGAGAACACCCAATCTTGCTGTGCCTGCTCCAGGGCGAACTGCTTCTGCGCCCCGAATCCGGGCCAGGGCCGTTGCAGCACCCGCGCCCCGAAGCGCTCGGCGCTGGCGACGGTGCCGTCGGTGCTGCCCGAATCGACGACGATGATCTCGCGGGAGAAAGGCGCCACGCTGCGCAGGCAGCGCTCGATGTTCGTCTCTTCGTTCTTGGTGATGACGATGGTCGAGATCCGGTTCACGTTGGGGAGTGTACCCCAGGGCCGGTGACGCCGGAGGCGTGGGATGCCCCGAGGTTCTCGGGGCACCCCACTCCGGCGCCTGGGAGCTCGGAGAAGATCGCTCCTATTTCAACATCACCATCTTGCGCGACAGTTCGCCGTCGGCGCTGGTCAAGCGGTAAACGTAGACACCGGTCGGCACCTGCCTGCCGTGGCTGTCGCGACCGTTCCATTCGACGAAGCCCGGTCCGGCCTTGGCGTCCGCATCCAGCAGCGTCGCCACCAGCCGGCCCTGCAGATCGTAGACGCGCAGACTGGCCCGTCCGGGGATCTCGATGGCGTAGGAGATCCGTGTCATCGGGTTGAAGGGATTCGGCTCGTTCTGCGCCAGGAAGCGGCGGACCACCGATGGAGGCACGTCGGAGGTGTTGGTCTTGCTGATCACATGGATGTCCCCGGTGGGCGGCTCGCTCCAGTTGCGGGGTTGCAGCCGCCGCAGGGGTGGGCTGGCGCTGAAGCGCACGATGCCGATCACGTCCACGACGTCGCCGCGCCAGGGCGCGTAAGCGGACTCCTCGATGGCCAGGTCGTCGACGGGCACGACGTCCGGGCCAGCGAGCCCCGCCGCCACCTCGAAGGGCTCGCCAAAGGAGGCTGTCGTCAGAGTCGTCACCCCACTCAGCTTGACGAGCGACGACTCGAACCTCTCCGCGTCCGCATCGTTCTCCACTCCGGTGAGGTTCGCCGGCACCACGTTGATCGGGGTGACGGGAGGCTGCCCCGTGGCGACGACTTGCATATGGTCGATGCTCGAGATCTCCGTCCAGTATTCCGTCCCCGAGAGGAACTCGACCACCTGGCCGCTCACGAGGACATCGTCCCCGCGGTTGGGCATGAAGGGTGGGGTGAAGACGAAAATGCCGGCGTAGTCCGTCGTGCCGGCCTGCTGCATGTAGAAACCCGCGATGGTCGACGGAAAGTCGACAAGGGTGGTCTCGGTGACGATGCCGCGAAGGGTCACTTGCTGGTTCTCGACCCGGGAGCGGTCGTTGGTCGGCGACACCGGGGTCTGGATGAACGGGATGGTGCTGATGCCGCCGATCAGGTCGATCGTCTGCACGCCGTCCATGGCTACAAGCAGGTTGCTGCGAATACCGCTCATCGACACCACATGCGGCGTCACGGAGGGTACCAGGGGAGTGCCGATGGTGAGCGTCACGGACTTGCTGGTATTGTCGTACACGGCCGCGGTGATGACCTGGAACGTACTCAGCGAGTAGTGCGACGTGGTCTGGGCATCTGCCGCGTTGAGCTCCACGTTGAAACCGATCCTGATGTTGTTCGTCGCCAGAGAGTAGGCGATGACCGGTGCCGGGGCCAGCACGCAGCCGGGCAGGATTTGCAGGTCCGCTGGAGCGCGCGGCGTCAACTGATAGCCGGTCGTGTGCGGGGCCGTCGAGTCGAACTGCTGGACGATCCCGGTCACGTTGAAGGCGCAGGAAGCAATGATCGGTTGGCCGACGACGGGGTTGAGGATGCCGCAGGGGTTGGTGGTCTGCACGACCCGCATGATGCAGTTGTTCGTCAGGGAATCGGGTCCGGTGCTGATCAGCATGTAGTTCGTTTGTGCCGAGTAGGTGCCCGTCGGAACCCCGCCGGTCGCCGTCCGCACGTAGACAGGACCCACTCTCACGAGCCTCGATTCGTTGGGTTCACAGTTGTCGCCTTGATAGGAATTGTTCATCTGGAGCGGAGTTTGAACGACCGGCGCCGGTTGTGGGTTCCCGGACGACAGCAGGGTCACCGAGAGCGGCAGCGTCGCGGTGGAGCTGAGCTCCACCAGGCCGTTGAAGTGGATCACCGTCCCCGTGACCTCGAGCTCCTCCCCCATGGCGCCGCAGTACTGGGGCGTCCCGAAGATGTTGATGCCGCCGGTCGCGTCCTGAATGAAGAGGCGCGTGGCCGTCCCGGTCGGATAGGTCCCGGTCGTGATTCCTCTGACCGTCACCACCTGGTTGTTCTGGAGCGGAACTCCGTTGACGTCGTTGCAGTGCAAGGTGCCGATGTCCACCGCGTGTGCGCCGGCGGGGAGGAGCGCAGCTATGGCCACGGCCAAGGCGAGCCTTGGCGTCTTCGCAGAGGTCTTCATTGGGCGTCCTCCTGGAAGGAAGGCAAGCAAACAAGGTCTTGAGGCAAGCCACCCGATCCCGGGTTAGACGCGCCCCGCGTTGTGCCATGTTCTAAAGCAGTGAAAGTTTAGCCGAGCTGGGATGTCCTGACAAGCGCCTCGAGGCGCGCCATCAGGGCCGTCGCTCGCGGCGGGGGAGCCGCGGCCGCAATAGGTCGGGATCGTGCAAGAAATGCCGCCCGCCGGCTGCACCACCTGAATGCCGAAGGTCCTGAGGCGCATCGAGGATCTGCGTGAGCTTGAGGAGTTCTCGGATCTCGGTTTCGTTCTCTCCCATGTTGTTGTTGATCGGCAAGCCGATCGGGAAGCTGACGTAGGTGGCGTGGCCGGGGCCGCCCGTGAGGTGGTGCACGCCGATCTCGAAGGGCTCCGGGTTCACGAAGTTGGAGTCCCTGAAGGCACGCACGAAGGTCGATTCCGGGTAGACGTACAGCGTCGAGGCGTCCTGGCGAGACCTGAAGCACTCCATGATGGCTCGCAAGCCCTGGCTGAGAAAGTGAAACTCCGTCAAGCCCGGGTGGACCAATGCCTGCACCGTGTCCGCCAGGTCGAGGGAGAAATTCGTGCTGCCGTTCGGGCTCCGGAACACCGTCTCGATCCCGAACAGCTCGCGGAAGCGCGGCTCGTGATCGCCGAAGGCGCTCCGCGTGCCGAACACGAGGCCGCTGCTCAGGAACAAACGCCCGCTCCGTGACAGGAGCGAATCCAAGCCGTTGCGAGCGAGCTCGAGCGCCCCCGAAGACGTCGTATCGGCGTCGGTATACCAGACCACATTGTCGAACAGCTCCACCGTCGCCTCCAGGTCTCCGCTGCTCAGGCGCGGGATCGTCTCGATGTCCAGTATCACGTAGCGCCCTGGGGCGCTGGCGGCCAGGACGTTGCGGTAGGATTGGTCCGATGCGTTCTCGAGGAATCCGCCCATGCGGCAGTCGTCCACCAGGAGAATGCCGTTCTCGGGGGCGGGCTCGACATCCCAGGTGTGCTGAATCGCCTCGCTCGCCGCGCCGCCGTCGTCGACCGCCTGCACGAAGACCGTGCGCATCCCGTAGCGCCCGCCGAAGTCCCCCTCGCGCAGCACGACCACGTCGTCCTCGATCGGATAGTCCTTGGCGGCGGCCTCCGCTCCATCAAGCCAGGCGCGGTAGTGATCGAGATAGGCCCGGGAGTCCTTGTCGCTCTCCGTCCGCGTCGTATCCGGGTCCGTCGCGGTGAGATAGAAAGTGACCGCCGGGAGCGAGCGCACCGGCAGCGTCATCGGCTCGAACTCCACCTCGGGACGATTGTTCACCAGGTCGAAGACCTGACGTGCGGGCGCCGGGTCGACGGCGCCGTCGTCGTCCACGGCCGCCACTTCGAAGATGTAGCGCGCACTCCCTTCGGGGGCCGGCAGAGAGAAGAGCTCGGAAAGCGCCGACGTCTCCATCCAGGTCGTGTCGATGGGACACGCCGGGTTCTCCGGGGGGCAGGTCCAGCGGTGTCGATAGGCGGTGACCCGGCCATCGGCGTCGGTGCCCAGCCAGGAGAGCTGGAGCCGATAGAGTTGCGGCTCGAGGCTGTCACCCGTCACGACGAGGAAGGTCTCCGGCGGCGCGTTCTCCTGTTTCGGCGGCTCCGGCGCCACGGCGTCGTCGCAGCTCCCCAGCCAGACCGCCCCGAGGACCAGAGCGAGGGCCAGGGCCAAGCCCTGCCGGGCGGCCCGCGTGAGCCGGACATGCCGTGCGGGCCGGTCGATGCACACGGGTCCGGTCCGACCGGCGAGCGCGGCGTCGCTACGGCTTGGCTCCTTCACACACATCAACGGATCACCATGAACTTGCCCTGCTGCGCTTCGCCCGTGTCGAGGTTCTCCACCGTGAACAGGTACAGACCCGAGGCGATCTCCTGGCCGTCGCTGTTCAGCAGGTCGAATCCCGCCATCGAGCCACCCGTCACCAGGTTCCGGCCGACGGCGAGATCGCTCCGGTCCGGGCTGATGCCGTCGGTCTCGACGCCGGTGTAGGTGGCGGCGTCGAAGGCGTACTCGCGCACCCTGTCCCCCGCCAGCGTATAGATGCGGATCTGCGCTCGCGGCGGGAGGTTGACGAACCAGAGAACGCGCTTGCGCGGATTGATGGTCGGCGGCTCACCCGGGGTGGCCGGGTTCCAGCCGTCGAAAGACGACTCGCCGCGATACGGATTCGGGAAGACGCTGACACGGTAGCCGCCCGCTTCCGCTTCGGCGGCACTGGGCCCGGAGATGAAGTAGACGCTGTTCGGTAGAACGCCGCCCTCGAGGCTCCGCGGTTCGCCATCCTGGTAGTCGAAAGCCGTCACCGAGGCATAGCGCTTGAAACCGTCCGGAATGCCGTCCAGGCGCAGCTCGTATACGAGCGTGTCACCCTCGGTGGTGATGTAGGGCTCGGGGCGACGGATCCCTTCCATCCCCGTATCGAAACCGATGCCGTCGCCGTCCTTGTCGAACTGCTGCACGAGGCGGAACTGCGACGCCAGCGCACTCTCGCTCAGGTAAATGCGATAGCCCTGGAAATCGAAAAGCTTCGAGGCGGGGTCGGGCTCGCTTTCAGAATGGTCGCTCCAGCGCAGCACCACGGATCGGTGTTGCGGGAAAACGCGGAGGATCGGTGAGCCGGGCGGCGACGGCAGGGCGTAGCGGTCGTTGTAGGCTTTCTGCGCCCACGAGGCGTTCGTCCGCAGCTCTTGCTCATCCTGGCCGGCCAGGAAGGCGAAGACGACCTGGACGGTATCGCGCGGCGCCAGGAGGTTGAAAGGTCCCGCGGCGACGATGCTGACCGGATTGACCCCCGTGTCGAGGGGGGAGTCGAAGATCTCCGGCGGCACGTCCGTGCGCCCCCGGCTCATGAAGGTGTAAAGCGAATCGTCGTTCCAGGTGCCGTTGAGAAAACGCGTCGGGCTCCACGACCAGCCGGTCAGCGTCAGCTGCTTGGTGGAGATCGAGTCCGGCCCACGATCGTAGGGGCCGCGACCGCCCGAGCCGAGCACCTTGATCCCCGACCACTGGGTGGCGCCGGTGACGAACCCCTCGGGCGCGTTGCGGCGATTGAGCAGCAACCGCTCGGCATCGTCCCACTCCGGGTCCTGGAAATCGAACCAGATCCCCCCCGGCGGCCAGTTCCGGTAATAGTTGCGGTTATTGGTGACGAGCTCGGTGTAGATGCCGATCCAAACGTCTTGGAGAGCAGTCTCCGTGACGTTCACGACGTTGACCTCCACGATCACGAAGTCGTCGACCGGGTCGAACCCCCAGCCATAGGTGTTCTGGATGATGCGGATGCCCATCGGAGAGTGTTGCTCCTCGCCGGGTCCCGTCTTGACTACGTGGAGGGTGTCGACGTACACGGTGCGCAGGTTCTCGTCGGAAACCGTGCCGGCGCGGTAGTGGGGGCTCGAGCGCAGGCGCGAGAACTCTTCGGGCGCTTCCGGATGGATCGGCGAGAACTCGGAGTGCTGGAAGATCGGTTCCAGATAGTTGGCGTCGCGGCCTCCGGTGGTCACGAGGGTGTCCCCCGTCGTCACGCTGATCGCCCCCACCCAGAGCGCTCCCCGCACCAGGTGATCGAAGCCGGAGCGTGCCGGCCATTCCATGCTGGGGTTCTGGCGCGAGTCGAAGGCACGCCCGAAGGTGCCGGCGTTCGAGACCACGAACCGCATGTTGCCGATGTCCGTGATCCCGAGCTTGAGCGAATCGTCCCGATCCTCGATGTGATCGGGCGGCGCGAAGCGGTCGCTCTGCAGCACCAGCCGGGGCCGCTCGCGGTCACGGGCCGCCCCCTGTCCGTGCAGTGCGGCGACGGCCAGGGCGAGACCGAGCGCCGCCCCGGCTCGCGCCCGCGTCGGCCGCACCGCTGCCCATGCTGCTCGGCGCGCCCTCATGGCTCCTCGATCACCGTGTTGATCTTGTAGATCGTGCACAGCTGACTTCCCGGATCGGCCACCCAGACCTGGGTGGTGTTCGCCACCACCGCGGCGGGCATCGCCGCCGCCAGGGCGTCGCGCTCGGTCACCACTTCCTTGATCGTGCCGTCGGGACGGATCTGCAGCACCTGCGATTGCTGCGCCACGTAGTAGCGCCCCTCCGCGTCCGTCCACACGTCCACGGGAGCGTGCAGCGCCAGACGAGCCGACTCCGGACCCTGCACCTGGCCGCGCCCGGCGAACGGCACGTCGGCGGCGAGCACCTGCAGCCAGTTCTTCTGCGGGTCCACGAGGACGAGGGAATCGCCGAAACAATGAATGCCGCGAGGCTTCTGCACGAAGTGGTCGCCGTCGCCCAACGTCGCCAGCACCGCCACCCGCGCGCCGCCGCTCTCGGTGGGGGCGTACTTCACGACCGTGCTGGCCACAGGGTCGGCGACGTAGACGAAGCCGCTGTCGTCGTCAGCGGCGATGCCGCCGAACTCCTGGAAGGCCTCGTCCCGCACCCAGAGCCCCGTCGGCTGTGGCGGCGAGGCGATCCGGAATTGCACCAGCCGTCGATCGGGCCGCTCGAAGGCGATCCACAGCGTCTTGGCCGGGCCCGCGGCCAGCTGCACCGGTCGCTCCAACCTCACTCCGCCCGCCACGATGGAATCGGGGAAGCTGAAGGAGTTCGTCACCGGCGTCGCCTTTTCGGAAAGGTAGGCGTGGACGAAGAGGCTGTCTTCGATGACGTAGAGGATGCCGCTCGTCAGCACCATGTCGACGAAGCGCGGCACCTCCTGCCAGCGATACTGGACGTCGTAAGCGA
The DNA here is from genome assembly GCA_035649275.1 of Candidatus Krumholzibacteriia bacterium. Lineage (NCBI taxonomy): Bacteria > Candidatus Krumholzibacteriota > Candidatus Krumholzibacteriia > Candidatus Krumholzibacteriia bacterium. The sequence goes on along the minus strand of DASRJW010000103.1, from coordinate 6,692 downwards.
TCTCGCCGGTGCCGCCCGGCGTCTCCGGCTCCGGCGGCAGATCGATCCGCTCCGAACAGCCCGAAGGACCGCTGCAGAAGAACAGGGCCACCCACGCGGCAGGCAGGGCGAGGCGCTTCCAGAGCGAAACAGCTGGCGGCCTCGACCTCAAAACGCCACCTCCACGCTGAACCGATCGACGCGCCCCAGGTCCTGACCGTCGGTGTAGGCGTAGTCGAAGCGGAACTCGCTGCCTCCGAGGCTGCCGCGCAGGCCGAAGCCGGCGGAGAAGTCCATGGCCGAGGCGCGCGGGTTCCACCCCGCCCGGAGCGCCACGATCTCCTCGAGCCAGAGCTCGGCGCCGCCCTTGAGCAGCTCCCGCGTGTCCGCCGGGTGATCGAACTGCACCGTCGTGAGCAGCCGCGCCGGCCCCATCTGTAAGGGCTCGACGGCGGCCCCGAAGGCGAAGACGCTGGGCGGCGAGAAGCTGGAGTATTGCTTCTCCCCCGGCGCCGCGCCGGGCGGCGTGCTGATGAACCCGCCCGAGGGCTGGTAGTCCGGACCGATGTTCGTCCACGCCATGCTCATGCGGAAGTTGCGGTAGGGCAGCGTGAAGACGGTGCCCACGTCCACGGCCCACGAGTTCACCGTGCTCCCGCCAACGTCCGACCCCAGGTCTTCCCGCACGTACTTGACGTTGAAGCCGAAGCTGAAGCGGTCGGAGAGCTGCCGCGCATAGCCGCCGCTCACCACCAGGTCCGAGTACCCGAAGGTCCGGCCGTGGGGCAGCGGTTCGACCTCGCTCGTGTAGTCCAGCGTGGTGCGGAGCGACGCCACCTGCAGGCCGAGACCGCCCCCCAGCGCGGCGACGGGGACGGTGACGAAGACGGCGCTGTAGTCGATGTCCGCAGGCCACTCGGTGTGGGAGAAATGCACGTGCCGGTCTTGCAGCAGCGCCAGACCAGCGGGATTCCAGTGCATGGTCGTGGCGTCGTCGGCCACCGGCGTGAAGGCCTCGCCCATGGCCACGGCCCGCGCCCCGACGCCGATCTTGAGGAAGGTGAGCATGGAGGTGGCGGCGCGCTGCTCGCCCAGCTCCTGTGCCGCCGCGGGTGTGGCGGCGAACAGCAAGCAGAGCACGGCTCGACCCGGGCGCAGGCTCTGGAGACCTTGCAAACAGAGACCCAACTTTTGGAAGCGCGGCATCAGAAGGTCACCTCGATGCCGAAACGCACGTTGCGTCCTTCACCGTAGAAGGCGGGGTTGGACAAGCGGTCGGCCTGGGCCTGAGGGGAGACATCGCTGCTGCGGATGGTGTAGATCCCTTCACCCGGCACGGGCGCTGCTCCGGTGCTCGGATCGACGACCCGCAGGGGTTGCTGATCGAACAGGTTGCGAATCTCCAGGATGATGCCGAAACGCGTTCTCTCGCCGGGATCCCAATGCTTGTCGAGCTTGAAGTCGACGACGTCCTCGAACGGCGCATTGTCCGAGTTCGTCTTCCCCGTCTGCTGTCCGCGGATGTCCCGGGGCGTGTAGGGCTTGCCGGAGCGGAGCGTGTAGTAGAGGCTGGCCCCCCAACGATCGGGCAGCTGCAGTCCCCACAGCCGAGGGGCATCGCCCTTGCGCAGGCGGTAGTCCAGGCTCGCCTGCAGGCGATGGGGCCGGTTCCAGGGCATGTAGGCCTCGTTGAGATCGGGCTCGGCGTCCCCCGATTCCAGGGCCTCCGGATCCACCGACTTGATGCGATTGGGGTCGGCGGGCTTCCCGGTGGCGATCATGTACTCGTAGCTCAAGTCCGTGGTCAGGCGGCGCGCGCCGCGATGCGTCCAGACGAACTCGACGCCCCGGGTGCGGGAGAAATCGCTATTCACGTAGACGAGACGCTGGCGGGTAGCCTCGAAGGGGCGCGTCGCCGTGGGGTAGTCGTAGGTGTCTTTGTTGAAGAGGGTGATGTCCATGGCATCGGAGTCGTTGAACTGGTGCTTCAGGCCGAACTCGAACTGCACGGAACGTTCCGGGTCGAGGTTCAGGTTGCCCTCGATGGGAAAGGCCTCGCTGGAGCGCGAGCTGATCTTGGCGTAGTAGTAGACGAAGCGCGGCCACTGCACGAAGTGTCCGAAGTTGAAGTGCAGGGCGTCGTGATCCGTGACCGGATGGTTCACCGCCAGCCGCGGGCTCCAGAAGAACTTGTAGCGATAGCCGAAGAGCGAGTTCGTGTCGGCGAAGTACTCCTGGGCCACCAGTTCGTCGGCTGCCGCGGCCTGGTCGGCGGCCTTGCCGAGGAAGATCCAGTCGCCCCGAATTCCCACGTGGCCGGTGAAGCCTTCGTAGCTGAAGCGGTTCTGCAGGTAGAAGGCCCCGTCGTTGGGGTTGACACGGTAGAGGTCGTGCACGCTCCCCAATCCGCCCTGGCCCTCGACCGGATTGGTGATGGCGATCATCTGCAGCGTGTAGTAGCTGGCTTCGATCCCGCCCTTGAACTCGTGGTGCTCCTGCCAGCGACGGGTGTAATGGCCGTCGGCGGTGAAGCGGTCGACATAGTGGTTCTCGTAGACGGGGAAGTCGCCGTTGTCATCGGAGACGAAGAAGGTGTCGACACCGGTGCCGCGCCACTCGGTGTATTCCTCTCCGGCGATCCAGGGGCGCTTGCCCTGCACCGCCCCTTCCAGGTTGTTGAAAAAGTGCGACACTGACATCGACGAATACGACTTGTCGCTCACCGCCCAGCGCCAGTTGACCACCTGCGAGGAAGTCACTTCCGTGTAGGTCGGGAACTGGTCCATCTGATCGCGGAAGGCATAGTTGTAGCGGGTGTCGGCGGAGGAAGCGTCGGCGCCCTCATCGCCGACGCGGAAGCGGGTGAAGGCGTGATCGATGCCGACGGTCTTGGTGAAGGTGGCGTTGATCTTGTGGTGCGGGTTGAGGGTCCAGGTGACCTTGCCGTAGAGGTTCATGCTGTTGTCCTGGCGGGGGCGCAGGAAATCGTTGTACTCCCACTGCAGGCCCGCGAAGCTGGAGGTGGCCTGCGACCGGAGAGTGCGCCGTGTGTTGCCGAAATTGGTCGCCTCCCGCAGGCTCGGGAGATAGGTGTCCGTGGCCAGCACGTCCATGCCGACCAGGAAGGACATCTTCCCGGGGATCGGGTACCCACCCTCGAGAGGCAGGAGCGGCCCTTCCGTCTGCAGGAACATCCGTTCCGTGTCGTTGCTCCCGCCATGGAACTCCACCTCGGAGCGGAAGACGTCGCCCCCTTCTTTCAGCTGCACGTTCACCACCCCGCTGATCGCCTGGCCGAGCTCCGCCTCGTAGCCGCCGGTGATGACCTGCAGGCTCTGGATCGCCTTGGCGCTGAAGGTGCCGCCGACGGCGGAACCGGTGATGGGATTCTTCATGGCCACGTTCTCGATGCGGAACATGGTCTCGTCGCTGCGCCCGCCGCGGATGTGCAGCTGCCCCTCCTCGCCGGCCACCCCCACCTGTCGTTGCACCACCTCACCGACGTTGTCCACCGCGAGCCTGGAGATCTCCACCGCGCTCTGCTCGCGCACGGTGGAGATCTCGCTCACGTCCACCAGCGGGCGCTCGGCGGTGACCAGCACCTTTTCCGTGGTGCCCGCCGCGGCCCTCTTGCGGAGCAGGAACCGCACGGGCGCCACCTTCATGGGCTCCACCGTCACCGTGAGCTCCTGTGGGTCGTAGCCGATGTAGGAGGCGCGCAGGCGGTAGACACCCGGAGCGAGGGCGCGGATGGCGAAGCGGCCGTCGCTGCCGGTGTTGGCGCCGAGCGTGGTGTCCACGATGGCCACGTTGGCGAACGGCAACGGCTTACTGTTGGTCACATCGAAGACCAGGCCCACGATATCGCCGGTATTCTGGCTTTTGGTCGGGCTCTGGCTCTGCGCCAGCGCTGGAACCGCCATGGCGAGCAGCCCGACGAGCACGCCGGACGAAGCGCGGCAGCGCCCGGAGAGCCTGGCCCTCCGGCGTCGGAGTCCCCGGGTTGCCCCCGCGGCACCCATCGGCTCGGACCTCTCGGGTCGGGAAGGTGATCGTCGGCGCAAGCTACCGGAAATGTAGCACATGCGGAAGCCCAACGAGGGCTCAGCGGTTTTCGGGGAAGAGCGGTTTCACTGCACCCCAGGCGCGGATCTCCGTGCGCGGGGAAGGGAACGGGTCGTTGTCGAGCGCCGTGACCTCCGGGCCCGGCATGCGCTCCGCGGCGGGCTTGTCGACGATCTCGTCGAGACCGTTGAGGGTGCTGACCCGGCCGCAGACGGCCTGGATAGGGCCCTGAGTGTGGGTAATGAAAATGCCGAGCCCGCAACCGCTGGAAATGGTGACGATGAAGCCAGCCCCGCGCGCACCGGAATGCTCCCACGCCACGTAGTTGCCGCTCGTGCACACGGCGTCATCGGCCACGTCGGCTTGGCAATCGCCATTGGCGTCGGCCTGCACGTCGAAGAGCGCACCGGAGGCGAAGGGCGGATCGCCCTGGGCGAGTAGCAGCCCAGGCGAACCAACCAGGCACAAAAGAAGCATCGACAGCCTTCTCATGAGCCACTCCTCCGGCGCTTCAGGTTTGCTGGCACGTTACGCCCCGTCGAGACTCGGTGCAAGTGCGACCTTGCCGCTTCTCGCATCGGCCGCGGTCCCCTCTCGCACCGGGCTCGGCCCGCCTCTCTCATCGGCCTCGGCCCGTCTCTCTCACCGGCCTCGGCCCGTCTCTCTCGCCGGCCTCGGCAGGTCTTTTGAGGTGACCGGCGCGAGGAGTTGTCTTTCGGGTAGAATCATGGCGCTCGCAGCCCGAGCGCCGTATCTTGCAAGAACACTTGCGGGCCCGATGCCGACCTTCCTGCCACGAGGCAATCCTGGTCCGTCACGGAGGCCTCCATGCTCTCGCGACCGACCGCGCTCTTCGCCGCCCTCGCTTGCGCCCTGAGCCTCTGCCTCCTGCCGGGCTGCGAAGACACCTCCTCTCCCTGGGAGCCGGCTCCTCCCCTGGTCATCGACAGTCCGGAGGCCGTGATCACAACCTTGGCGCGGGCTTACTCCAAGAAAGACACCGAGCTCATCGCCACGCTCCTCGCGTCCGAGCCTGGAGTCGAGTGCCGCTTCCTTCCCTGCGGCGTCTCCGACCCCCATGAGGGTTCGATCATCGACCCAAGACTTCCTCCACCCCCCATTCCCCCCACCGAATGGACGCCGCAGACAATCGTTGTGAGCGTCGTGCAGCTCGAAGCCTTCGGCGAGAGGCCGGATCTCTATTCGGTGGACGGCGGCCTGGACGGCAAGCTCGATCCACGGAGATGGCACGCCGTGGATGCCCGCTACTCGGGGACCGTGCTTCTCCGTTTGGCTGACCTCGACTACAAGATCGAGGGCGAGGCGAACTTCGTCGTCATTCAGGATCTGACGAAGCACCCCGGCGATTCGGGCACTTTCTTCCTCTACCTCTGGGAGGAGATCTGCGCCGCAGCCATGCACCTGGAGAAGTCATGAAACGGCTCCTGTTCTTGCCCGCTTTCCTCCTGCTGGTCGCCTGCGAAGAGCCGCAGAAGTTGGCTCCGCAGAGTACTGAACCCACGTCGGACCTGGTGGCGACGCTGGCGCGGGCCTATCAGACGCGTGACGTCGAGCTGTTCGCTTCGCTCCTGGCGAACGACCTTGCCAGCCATGCCGAGTTCGTCTTCCTGTTCGAACCGGCCCACGACAGCGGGGAGACGCAGTGGGGCCGAGACGAGGAGATCCGCCTCCACCGCCGCATGTTCCATCCCGAGGCCCCCGCACCCGGGGAAGTGCCCGTGCCCCAAGCCCGGTGGCTGGAGCGGATCGTGATCCAATTCACGCCTCTCGAACCTTTCCAGGAACGTCGCGACCTCTACAGCGAGAACGGCGGCGAGCTCGATTCGGGGCGCTGGCGGGCCGCGGATGCACGACACGCCTCGTTCATGCTCTTCGAAAGCCAAGACACGGACTACCTGGCGCAGGGTGAATCGAACTTCGTGGTCCTCGAGGATCTGACCAAGAACGAGGGCGACCCGGGGAAGTTCCTTCTCTACATGTGGGAAGACCTGTGCAGACCTGCCAAGCCGGCGCCCGGTGGAATCGAGAGGCTCTGTCTGAACGGCGTCAAGGAGTGGTATCGTTGAGACCCATCACGATGGCGCCGGAACGTCCAGAGAGGTCGACGATGAAGAGACCCAACGCATCGGGCTGCTGGGCGGCGGGGCGGGCTGTGATCACACTTCTCGCGCTTTCACTCCTCTCGAACTGCGAGGATCCCGTCGAACTCAAGCCGGCTCCGGAGGCTCCACCAGGCAGCCCCGAAGCCGTCGTCACAGCCCTGGCCAAGGCGTACCAGCAGCGCGACCCGGAACTCTTCCGTTCCGTCCTCGCCAACGAGCACGGAGCGAACGCCGACTATCTGTTCTTCCTCAGCGAGCCGACGAATGTCGGCGAGACACAATGGGGCTACTCCGAAGAGGCCCGCATCCACCAGCGCATGTTCCGCCCCGACAAGCCCGCGCCCGGTGATCCCGTGGTTCCCTCTGCCCTCTGGCTCCAGAGCCTCCAGATCACGCTCACGCCGCTGGAGGTATTCAAAGTCCGGGAGGATCTCTACTCGGCGAATGAGGGCAAGGACGGCAAGCTCGATCCACACCGATGGCGCGCCACGGATGCCCGCTACTCCACCTATGTTTACTTCGATC
>DASRJW010000102.1 GCA_035649275.1 Candidatus Krumholzibacteriia bacterium | reverse complement strand
TGAGTCGCATCGCGCCGGACGCCACCGCGGACGCGGGGTCGTTCCGGCAGATCGCGGACAAGGTGAAGAAGACCATCCAGAAGGAATGTCCCGAGGTGGAGTGGAAGTCGAGCTACGTCACCTTCGGCCGCTTCGATGTGATCGACGTCTTCGAGGCCCCGAGCGAACGGGAAGCGCAGCGGGTGGCGATGATCATCCGGCGCTTCGGGAAGGCGACGACCGAAACGATGCAGGCGATCCCCTGGGACGAATTCTTGTCCCAGATGTAGAGCGGCGTCCTTGGCGGAAGCCGCTTCCTTTCCCGGCAGGAGTGTCGATGCGGCGAGTCGTCCTGGCGGCATGGTTCCTCGTGTTCGTGTCGGCGTGCGAGCGCGGCTCGAGCGCCGGGAGGGCTGCCGGCGCGCTGGAGCGGCAGAGCCATGGCGTCGCCGCCCGCAGCACCGATCGCGCCGCCGCGGCGAAGGTGCGCGGCATCGTGCTCTCGACCCACACCAACGGCTCGGACTGGGCGTCGCCGGACATCGGGGCGACGATGGCGGACCTGCGGGCCGTGGGTGCGACCTGGGTGAGCATCCATCCCTATGCACGCATCGACGGGGATGGCAACGTTGGTTTCCGCCCCATCGATCCCGCCGCGCCTCCGCCACACCTGGCGCGACCCATCGCCGCGGCGCACGAGGCGGGGCTCGAGATCGCCATCACGCCGCACCTGGCCTACTGGGGCTCGCCGTTCCGCTGGGCAGGCGACATCGAGTTCCACGACGACGCGTCCTGGGAGCGCTTCTTCACCGCCTACACCCAGTGGGTGGTGACGCTGGCGCAGGCCTGTCCCCAGGCCAACGGCTTCATCCTGGGCACCGAGCTCGACCGCACCCTGGGCCACGAGGAGAGCTGGCGCGAGCTCATCCGTCAGGTGCGCGCCGTCACCAAAGCGCCGCTCTCCTACGGCGCCAACTGGAGCGACTACCAGCGCGTGCCCTTCTGGGACGCCCTCGATGCCATCGGGATCCAGGCCTACTTCCCGCTCGCCGACAGCACCGGGGCAAGCGCGAAAGAGATCGAAAAGGCCTGGGAGAAGCGCATGCGCACCTTGCGCGCCTTCGCCGCCCAGCACAACCGCCGCATCGTCTTCACCGAGCTCGGTTACAACCGCGCCTTCGCGGCGCCCGTGCGACCGTGGGACGCGCACGTGGACGGCGAGGAAGCGGAGGCAGTGCAGGAAGCCTGCCTGCGTGTCGCCCTGGCAGCGGTGGAGCGCGAGCCCAGCGTGGCCGGGGTCTTCCTTTGGAAGTGGTTCCCCAACCCGCGTCCCGTCGGGCGGAACTTCCAGCTGGCGACGCCGCGCCTCAAGCAGACGATCGCTGCCGTCTGGCTTCCATGAGGCCCTGGCGGGCGCTCACTCCCTCGTGAGATATCGCCGTGACTGTCGTCGCCGACGACAGGGAGTGGCCATCACGGCGACCGGTGCGGCTCAAGCAGGCGGGGGAAAGTCACGCCGGCGCAGCGACTTGCTTAAGCGGGGGCGACTGGGACGGGTCTTGCCTGGTGTGCCGAGTGCAGCGGCGCAGTCGGCACGCAAGCGCTGGGAGGAGCCTGCGGAGTCGACCGGGATCGTGGCGCCCACGGTGGCGGGCAAGGATGTCCGGCGGCCGAACGGGGCGGTCGCTCTACGGGACGGCGTGGGTTTCTGGCTCTCGCAGCACAGAGGCCGGCGATCCGCGCCGCTGCAGTTTTCGCCACAGCGTTGCCGCACACGCCTCGTTGCGGGGCGTCGTGCCGGCACGCCGTCATTCTGGCGCGCCACCGGCTTGACGCCGCGGGCACGGAAACTATCTTAGAGGTTGAACCTTCCCGTGGAGGAAGGCGATGCGTCCTCCTCGAAATCTTGCGATCCTCGTCCTGCTCTTGACCCTCGGGGCCTGCGAGCCCCGCCAAGACTGCGACCGCACCGATTGGCCGCTCACCCCAGTCCCACTGGACTCGCTTCTCACCGCACCGCAGACGGTGGTGATCGGGTCGCGGACCTACACCCTGCGCACCGATCTGTACCGCGATTTCATGCCCTCGTTCGGCCTCGAAGGCGAGGAATGCCAAGGTGGACCCTTGCAAGCGCTACTGGGCGTGGTGGCCACGGATTCACTGCCCGTCGACCCCACACTGGACGCGGACCGCGTGTGGGTGGTGCAGAAGGCCGAAGGGCGCGAAACCACGCTCGTGCCTGCGGCGGTGCTGGAACCGTACGTGCTGGGCCGCCGGGCCGAAGGCGACGGGCCGCGCTGGGACACGGACATCCGCGTCCAGGTAATCGTGCACCTGCGCGCCGGCGGCGCCGAAGCCCTGCTGCGCGCCGCCGACCAAAAGATCCAACGTCTCTATTGATGGATCCCCGCAACGCGGTGGGCGTCGTAGGAGCGATCAACTCACCGTGGCGCCGCCGCAGCTCGAGCCGCCGCCGGCGGTGCAGCCGAAGCAATGGTTGCCGATCACGATGCGGCGGCGAGCGAGAGCCTCGGCTTCGAAGCCGAAGACGGTGGTCGGCACCGCCGCCTCCACCGGCAGCTCGAGCATCTGATTGAAGTCGCAGTCGTAGAGCTTGCCGTCCCAGCCCACGGAGAGGAGGTTGCGGCACATGACGCCGGCGGCGGCGGGCGGGTTGTAGGCATTCACCAGGCGCTCCATGTACGACTCGTAGTTGCCCGAGTCGAGCAGGTACTCGAGGAAGCGGCTGATGGGCATGTTGGTGATCGTGTAGAGATGGTTGAAATCGATGTCATGGTGCTGCTTCAGCCAGTGCTTCCATTCCGCTTCGAGGGCGGCCTGGTTCGCCGGCAGGAAAGCGCCCACCGGATTGGTAATCAGGTCGAGCACCAGCTCCGGATCCCGCCCATAGCCGACGGCGTTCAAGCGCCGCAAACCCACCAGGGACCCTTCGTACACACCGCTGCCGCGCTGCGCGTCGGTCTGGCGCGCGTTGGTGGAGGGCAGCGAGGCGATCACCTCGACGCGGTGCGCCGCCAGGAAGGCCGGAAGGTCGTCGTGCTTGGGGAGCAGCAGCACGGTGAGGTTGCAGCGATCGAGAACGCGGCGGCCGAGCGCGCGGGCGCGGGTCACGAGGGCACGGAACTGGGGGTGCAGCTCGGGGGCGCCGCCGGTGATGTCCAGCGTCGGGATGGCCGCTGTCTCGAGGACGCGGAGGCAAGCTTCCACGACTTCCGGCGGCATGCTCTCCCGCCGGTCCGGTCCCGCGTCCACGTGGCAGTGGCGGCAAGTCTGGTTGCAGAGCTTGCCCAGGTTGATCTGCAGGGTGTCGATGCTGGTGGCGCGGAACGGCAGCAGGCCGCTCGCATCCAGGGCGGCGGCGAAGTTCCGGCGGAGTGGCGTGCCCTCCAAGCGCTGGCGCTGCAGCGCCGGGTCCGCCAGGGGATGGGAGCGCCGGAGGAGAGAGGTCGTCGTCGGCATGGCTGCATCACTGCTTTCGCTCACAGCGGGGCCGAAGACCGGCGCGGGAGCCGTCGTGCTCACATGGAGAGGCGTTCGACATGGTGCCGCATCTGGACACCGTGCACGAGGGAGGAGCCGCCGCGGATCGCCGCCGCCACGTGCACCGCCTCGGTCATCTGCTCGGCATTGGAGCCCTTCTCGAGACAGGTCTGGCTGTAGGCGTCGATGCAGTACGGGCACTGGACTGCGTGGGCGACGGCGAGGGCGATGAGGGCCTTCTCGCGTTCCGAGAGCGCGCCTTCGCGAAAGACGGCGGCGTACCAGGCGCTGAACTTCTCCCACAGCTCCGGGGCCTCGGTGCCCATCTCCGGAAAGCGCGGCAAGTCCTTGTCGTCGTAATAGTGGCTCATGGGCCTCTCCCTCCATGGGGTGAGCGGAACAGGGCCTTCACCGCGGACCAGGTGACCTGCTCCACCGGCAGCGGCGCGGGGATCACCTTGATGCGCAGGTAGAAGCTTCCGGGGGCGTCTTCGAAGCTCCGGAGGCCGCCCGCGCCGAAGTCGTAAAAGGTCGGGTGCGTCGTGCCGACGCGCGGTGGGTTGGCGAGGGCGAGGCCCGCACTCGGGTTGTGGATCGTGACGGCGAACCAGACATCGGGCCCGATGACGACCTTGTTGCCCGGTACGGTGTAATGCACGACGTGAGCGCCCGGGACGTAGGGGCCCAACTCGTACGGCCCGGCCTGCAGGGGTCCGACGCCGCTATCGTCGGGATCATTGGCATAGAAAGCGATGGTGAAGCGCGTCCCCGTGCGCACCGGCTGAGCGAAGAAAAAATAGAACTGCGTCAGTTTACCGGCGAACAGCAGGTGCGCGTCGTCGGCGAAGGTGATGTCTTCGCCGGGGCTCCAGTAGAGGAAGTTGAACAGGTCCGAGTTGGTGTAGGTCTCGCTGTCCGCCTCGGCGGTGAGGAAGTCGTCGTCGATGGGTGCGAAGACGTTGCCGGCGGTCTCGCCTTGCACGTGCCAGGGGAGGGCCATGGTCTCCCCTGGCGGGCGCGGGTCGGCAAGGGCGCCGGCCGCCACGAGACCCGAGGCAAGGACGGCGAGAGCGAAGTGCCGCATGGACACGATCCTTCCGTCACGGAAGTCGAATGAATGGTACGTCCGCCGCGGCGGCCGGTCAATCGGCCGGGCCCGGCGCGCCCACCCAACGGGTGGGAGGCATGCAGCGCCGCCGTCGCCCGCGTGCGCTCCCCGCCTGCGATTCCGCCTGACGTCGTGGGGAAGGCGTGGTATTCTCGCTTGCAGATCCCGAGGAACGCTGCTCGCAATCCGAGCCGGAGGAGGCGCGATGAGCTTGCACGTCGAACGCGTCGGCGAGGTGGCCGTGGTCGTGCCCGAAGGGATGCTCAGGGGCGGCAAGGAAACGGACGAGCTGCAGAACGTGCTGCGGAAGCTCATCTACGACGGGCAAAAGAAGACCATTCTGGATCTCGCGAAAACCTCGCACATCACCAGCCTCGCCATCGGCGTGCTCACCGGGGTGCACGCCAGCGCCAAGACCAAGGGGCTGCGGTTCTGTATGTGCAACATCGAGTCCCGCATCCAGAGCGTCCTCTTGACACTCATGCTGCTCAACATCTTCGTGGTCTATCCCAACCGGGCAGAGGCTCTGAAGGCGCTGGCGGAGGACTGAGGTCTCCCTGCAGGCGTCGGACGCTTCAGGCGGCCTTTTTCTTCGGCAGCACCACGAAGAGGCTGGTGAGCTCGCTGCGCAACGCGGTGGGCTCGATGTTGAGGCGCAGCTGTCCGTCCAGGGCGAGCGAGAGGCTGCGGGTTTCCTCGGACACCACCACGACGATGGCATCGGTCTCCTCGGCGAGGCCGAGGGCGGCACGGTGTCGCGTCCCGAGCGTCGCCGCCAGGTGCGGATCCGTGGTCAGCGGGAGGATGCATCCCGCTGCCACCAGCTGGTTGCCGCGGATGAGGACGGCGCCGTCGTGGAGCGGCGTGGGCGGGGTGAAGATCGTTTCCAGGAGCTCGCTGGTGACGCGGGCTTCGATGCGCGTCCCGGTCTCCTGGATGGCCCGCAACTCCGCCTCGCGCTCGACGACGATGAGGGCGCCCCGCCCTTGCTCGGCCAGGCGGTGCGCCGCCTGGGCGATCTCGCCGATGGGACCGGCCTCGTTGGTGCGCACGAAGTTGCGGAAGAGCGGATTCTGGCCCAAGGCCGCCAGCGCCCGGCGCAGCTCGGGCTGGAAGAGAATGACGAAGGCGATCACCCAGACGGTCTCGAGGTTGGAGACGATCCAGTGCAGCGCTTCCAGTCCCAGGATCTCGGCGGCGATCGAGGTGATCATGAGGAGCGCCAGACCGACGAACATCTGGGCGGCGCGAGTGCCGCGGACGAGCAAGAAGACGCGGTAGAAGAGAAAAGCCACCAGGAGGATGTCGAGGATCTCGAAGAGGAGGCGGAATCGCGTCATGTCCTGTCTCCCGGTCTGCAACGGTGAGCGCCGCGAGTTTCGGCTCCCCGGCGGCCCGGGTCAAGGGAGGGCGCTGCCGCCTTCGAGGGCCTCGAGGACGCGGAACAGCCGCCGCGCGGCGCGGGCGTCGTGCACCCGCAAGCATTCCACCCCATGGTGCCGGCACCAAGCGCTCACCGCCAGGTCGCCCTCCAGACGTGCCAGCGGTTCCGGCTCGGCCAGGAGCCAGCCGAGGAAGGCTTTGCGCGAGGCACCCACCAGGAGCGGCCGCTCGTGCACGCGGAGCGCGTCGAGGTGGCGGAGGAGCGCCAGGTTGTCGGCGTAGCGCTTGCCGAAGCCGAGGCCCGGATCGAGCAGCAAGCGCTCCGCGGCGATCCCGGCGCCGCTGAGGTCGTTGCAGCGCTGGTCCAGCCAGGCGCGGACCTCGAGCACCACGTCGTCGTAGCGCGGCGCCACCTGCATCGTCCGGGGTGTGCCCTGCATGTGCATGAGGACGATGCCGCAACGGGAAGCGGCCAAGAGCGGCAGCATCTGTGGGTCGAAGCGCAGGCCGCTGATGTCGTTGACGATGTCGGCGCCGCAGTCGAGGGCGGCGCGGGCGACGGCGGCCTTGGTGGTGTCGATGGCAAGCGGCACCTCGAGGCGGCGGCGCAGGCCCTGCAGCACCGGGAGCACCCGCTGCAGCTCGGTCTCGAGCGGCACGGGGGCCGCGCCCGGGCGAGAGGACTCGCCGCCCACGTCCAGCAGGTCGGCGCCGTCCTCGACGAGCTGCACGCCGTGGCGCACGGCGGCTTCGGCGTCCTCGAAGCGGCCGCCGTCGGAGAAGCTGTCCGGGGTGACGTTGACGACGCCCATCAACAGCGGGCTGCGGCCGCAGACGAGCCGGCGCGCGCCCACGTGCCACGCTCTCGGCGTCGCGGGGGTCATGCGCCGACGGTAGGTCCGGTGCCGAGGCGCGTCAAGGCAAGGCGTGATACCATTCGGCAGCAAGGAGGTTCCGTGGCCGAAGCGAAGCGGCCGCCGCGGCGCAGTCGTTCGCGTCCGGTGGCCCTGAGCCAAGACGGTCGCTGGGCGGAGCAGGATGGCGTGCGCTTCCAGCTCGCCCGGCCCGACGAGACGCAGCGGGAGTGGATCGGCCAGGACGAGGTCCTGCGCCAGTTGCTCGCCTGCTGGCTGGTCGTGGATGCGGAGGACGCACCCCTCGTGCCCCGCATCAAAGGTGTGCCGGGAATCGGCAAGACCACTCTCGGCATGGCGGCGGCGCGGGAGCGGGAACAGCAGCTCTACATCTTCCAGTGCACCGCGGACACGCGCCCCGAGGATCTCCTGATCACTCCGGTGCTCGCCGAGGCTGGCCGCATCGTCTACCACGCTTCGCCGCTGGTGACCGCCATGGTGCGCGGCGGCGTCTGCATCCTCGACGAGGGCAACCGCATGAACGAGAAGAGCTGGGCGTCCCTGGCGCCGCTCTTCGACCAGCGCCGGTACGTCGAGAGCATCATCGCCGGCATCATGGTGCCGGCGCACGCGGACTTCCGCGCCTGCGTCACCATGAACGAGGACGAGTCCACCTTCGAGATCCCGGACTACATCCTGTCGCGCCTGCAGCCGACGCTGGAAGTGCAGTTCCCGAATCGGGAAGATGAGATCGCCATCCTGCAGTACCACTTGCCCTTCGCGGAACCGGAGCTCATCAACCTCACGGTGGATTTCCTGCAGCGGGCCCACGGTCTCGGCCTCGACTTCTCGCCCCGCGATGGGGCGCACATCGTGCAGTACGCCGTGAAGCGCCGGGCCCAGGAGAAAGGGCACCCGCTCTCCAAGGACACGGCGTGGCGCGAGGCGGTGTTGCGCGTCCTCGGCGAGGAAGCCCTGGAACTGGAGACGCTGGCCGCCAAGCGCCGGCGGGCGCAGGGCCAGGCACGGGGACCCCTCGGCCTCGGCGACTTCTTCTTCGATCCCGAAGATCCGCTGCACCCGGACCGGCTGGCCGAAGATGAAGAGGACGAGGAATAGGACGGCGCCTGGCGGGTGCAGGCCGGCCGGGCGCCGGGCGGCCGGGCCCCCGCGCCGCGCCGCCGACGAGCCACGATGACGAAGCAGGACACAGAGCCGATCTTCGCCTTCTCCCCGCGCATCACCGCGTTTCCCGTGGTGCATGGTAGCGGCGACTTCGCCCAGGAAGTACGCCGCCTGCTGCTGGAGCGCCACTTCGATTGCCTGGCCGTGCCGCTGCCGGCGTCGTTCCAGGCCGCAGTGGAAGCCGTGGTGCACAAGCTGCCCGAGGTGCACCTCGTCGTCCAAGCGGCCCCGGATGGGGAACGGGGCAGCTACGTCCCCGTCGAGCCGTGCCAGCCGGTGATCGCGGGGCTGCGGGTGGCGCTGCAGGAGCACGTGCCGCGGGCCTTCGTGGATCTGGAAGAGCCGCATTACGAGCCGTACTCGGAACCCGTTCCCGATCCGTACGCCCTCAAACGCGTCAAGCCCGAGCGCTTCGCCGCGGCGATCCTGCCCTTCATCGCCACGCCCGAGCCGGGAGCGCCGCGGGAAGGACGGCTGCGGCGGATGGCCTTCGAGCTGCACCGGCTCGAGCTCGAACACGAGGCGATCCTTTTCCTGCCGGCGGTGCAGGACTGGCCGTGGATCCGCGACGCGTATCGCGAGCGCGCCAGCTACCCGGAACACCAGCGCTCCTGGCAGCGCCCTCAAGCCTGGAAGGTGACGCCGGAAACGCTCTACTTCGCTCTCGGCGAGCTGCCTTTCGTGACCGCACTCTACGAGAAGTTCCGGCGGGAGCTGCGAAGCGACGAGCATCTGTCGGTGGACGGGGTGAAGGAGCTGCTGCTCGCGGCCCGCTCCCTCTGGGACAAGGATCGCCCGCCGGAGCAGCGTTGGGTGTCGCCGCAGGTGCTGCGCGTGCTCCTGCAGTACGTTCGCAATCTCACCCTCATGGACGGGCGGCTGACGCCGGACCTCTACACTTTGGCAGTGGCGGCGAAGCAGGTGGCCGGCGATTCCTTCGCCGTCGCCTTGGTCGAGACCGCCAAGCAGTATCCCTACCAAGGGCAGCCGGCGCCGTTGCAGGCGGCGCGCGTCGGCGACGGCGAGGGCATCCTCGGCGGCGGCGGGCAGATGGAGCTCGTGTCGCGACTGCCCGGGCCGCCGCGCTTCTGGCGCCACCTAGCGCTCAAACCGCAGCCCGATCCGGTGCGGCGGCAGCGCTGGGTGCAGCGCTGGAATCCCTTCCGCCAGTGCTCCTGGCCTCCCGAGGACGACCGCATCGAGAGCTTCAACACCCACGTCCGCGAGCAGGCGCGTGCATTGCTCGCCGAGGATCTGGCGCGGAGCGAGAAGTTCACCAGCTCCCTCAAGGACGGGATCGACATGCGCGAGACGCTGCGCAACTGGCACACCGGCGACCTCTACGTGAAGGAGGTGCCGCCGAGCCGGGGCGAGGTGGAGGTGGTGGTATTCCTCTTCGAGGATCCCGTGGACGAGGACCGTTATGCCTGGCGTTCCACCTGGTATGCCGAGCACGAGGAGGAATCGACGCTCTGCTTCTTCGCCACGCCCTTCCGCGAGCAGCTCGTGGGCCCGGGTGTGGCGCTGGCGAGATACGGCGGGCTCTTCCTGCTCTTCCCGCCGCGGCTCCTCCCGGATATCTGGCACGATGCCCGGCTCGACTTCACCCGCACCGCGCCGGACCGGCTGGTGGCGGGGGCGCTCCTGCACTCGCAGGAGCGGCACGTGGTGCTGGTGGCGCCGCGGCCGCCGCGGGCGCGCTGGCGCTTGCTCGCACGCCGGTGGCGCCGCAAGCTGCTCTACATCCCGCTGGCCCGCTTCTCGGGGCAGACGATCGAGCGCTTGCGCCACTTCCACGTGCTCAACGATCAAGATGTGCGCAGCTATGCGGCGCGCTTCATCCGCGAGTTCTGAGGAAGAACGAGTTCCGAGGCAGAAGGAGTCGACGCATGAGCGAGACGTCGGTGAACGAGCTGTTCGTCAGTCTGATCATGCAGCTGCACTACACCACCTGGGTGCAGCTCGGGAAGGTGTCGCACCCGGTGACGGGCAAGTCCGCCCGCGACCTGGACGCCGCCAAGGAGAGTATCGATCTGCTGGGGGCGCTGCAGGAGAAGACCCGCGGCAATTTGCATGCGGAGGAGGAGAAGCTCCTGTCGCGGCTGCTGCTCGACCTGCGGATGAACTACGTCGAGGAGCTGAAGCTCGGCGCGACGCCCACCGAGTCCCCCGCCACGGCGGAGCCTCCCGCTGCCGAAACACCCGGTCAGGACGTCGCCGCCGGAACACCCGGGCAGGAGCCGGCCGCCGGCAGCACCGGGAGCTGAGGCGGAGCCGTCCACTCCCCCTACAAGGCGGGTACCTGCTAGGCTGTGGCGACTGCCTGGCGCAATTCTCGGGTTGGACCGCCATGAAGCATTTCCGGGCCTGTTGCGTTTCCCTTTTCGCCGCGATTCTCGGCGCTTGCGCCGAGGATCCTGCAGCCCCGGCACGCAGTTCGATCGAAGGCAGGATCCAATACACGGACGGCCAGCCGGCCGAGGGAGTCGTCGTCATCGTCGGCAACAAGCCCCCGGTGAACAGCGACGCCGCAGGCATGTTTCGGGTCGACCGTGTCGGCCCCACCTATGACATCACGCTTCTCAACGGGGCCTCGGCCCTCGTCTACTCCGGCCTGACCCGCAGAGACCCGTTCTTCGAGTTCTGGGGCGGAGGCCTTGGCCGAGGCGGATTCAACCCTCCGTTTGTTTCATTCTCTACGGCCACGATCAGTGGAGTCGTACCTCCTGCGGCTGACAAGACGACCAAGGTGTACTTCGCCCCCAACGACATGGTTTCGGGGGCCATTGCCAGCCCTTCCACCGGCGACTTCACCCTTGAGGTGCGGTGGTCGGGACCGACGGTCGAGGGCACGCTCTACCTGCTGCGCTGGACGGCCGGAGCGGACGGTCTGCCGGCGCAATACGATGCCTTCGCCAGCCGTCCACTCGTCCTCACCGCCGGTAGCTCCACCACTGAGGGATTCACCGGGGCGGATCTCTCCGATCCTCCAGAGGCGCAGGTCAGCGGCTCCGTCGGGATCCCGAGCGGCTACGAGCTCGAATCGATCACCACCATGATGAGTATCGGCGGGGCATCCTTCCTCTACAATTGGCAGTATCGCCGCCCGATTCCCGGAGCGACCTTCGACTACACGGTTCCGATCCTCCCTGACGCCGAATTCTCCGTCGAAGCGTTCGCTTCTCAGGAGGGCCAGCACACCTTCCGACGGCGGCCCCACATCACACCGCCAGAATCCGGAATCGTTCTCGATCTACCCCTATCGCCGCAGATCATTGCGCCAGCGAATGCATCGGTGGTGGGCCGGTGGACAGAGTTTCGCTGGATGGAGGGTGGAGGGCCGGGTGTCTATTGTGTCTGGATCACCGGGCCTACAAACTTCGTCCTTTTCCTGAACGGAACGAGCACGCGGATACCCGATCTTCGCGAGCATGGTTTCGGCTTGCGACCCGGCGGGTACTACACGTGGGCCGTCTACAAGTACTTCCAGTACGCCAACGTGGACGAGCTGGCCAGCTTCGAGGAACGGCACACCACCAGGCCGGAGATCGGGTTTGCATATTCGAGTGATCGCACCTTCACCACGCCCCCGTGACCGCGGTCAATACCTGACTCTCTGGATCTCCGGGAAGTCGTCGAAGCTCGCGTCGAAGCTCATGACGCGGTCGACGCCGTGCCGTTCCATCACTGCGAGGTGGAGCGCGGTCCGCGCCGAGAGCCGGGGGTGGCCGAAGACGATGGTCTTGGCTCTCTCGACGGCGCCGGCGTCGATGGGAAGCACCTCGTCCACCACACCGAGAAGGACATCGAGACAGGGCTGGATCGCCTCGCGGCAGTCGATCGCGACGTACCGGCGCAGGATCTCGTGCAGCACTGCGGCGTCGGTCACCAAGGGACCGCCTTCGGTGATGGAGATCTCCAGCCATTTCTGCGCCTCGACCTTGAACCGATGGGGTGTGCCGACGAGGAGCATGGGAACGTCGGAGTCGACGAAGATCACCGCGA
Source organism: Candidatus Krumholzibacteriia bacterium (assembly GCA_035649275.1). Taxonomy (NCBI): domain Bacteria; phylum Candidatus Krumholzibacteriota; class Candidatus Krumholzibacteriia; species Candidatus Krumholzibacteriia bacterium. The sequence goes on along the minus strand of DASRJW010000102.1, from coordinate 5,133 downwards.
GACCTTGCCGGGTTCACTGCTGTGGGCTGCCGCGCGTGCGGTCGAGAGATCGCTCGACGGGAAGGCGTGGCGGGAGGCGTGTCGCACGAGGGCGAGTTTTTTCCTGAAGTCGCCGCGCGGCTCTTCTCTCGCCGCCGCCCGGAGCGCCTGCCGGACCCATGCGGCCACGGTGAAACCGCGGCTGCGGGCGAGGAGCTGGAGATCGCGGACCTCTGTCTCGCTGAATAGGACCTGAAGCCTCTTACTCATGCCCATGAGTATGAAAGACTCATGCCGATGAGTCGGAGGCTGGTCGGAATCCACCGCGTGCCCTTGGCGAACACCTCGCAAGCGAGCCGAAGCGAGACAATGGCCAGCGAACACGGGGTGTCAACGGGGATCACTCCGGCCGTCGCTCAGGTGGTGCCGAGACGCCCTCAGGAGGGAGTGTCGAGGATGCCATCCGCGTCGGGGTTCGCAGGCTTTTCGGGCGGATTCTGCGCCGAAGCCGCAGGCTGCGTCCGCTCGGCACCTGCACCGGGAAGCGCCGAGGCGTTCGCGGTGGCGTCTGCAGCGGCGCTGGGGCTCGCGGCGGTGCCCGCGGCGGCCCCTGCGGCGGTGCCCGTGGCGGTGTCGGAGGTGGCCGGAGAGCGGCCGTCGTCGCGGGACGCCTTGCCATCGTTGCGCGCCCCGGCGCCGTTGCCGCTGGCGCCATTCATCGGCGGCAGCTCCTCGCCGGTGAGCAGCTTGCGCAGCTCGTCGCCGTCCACGGTCTCGCGCTCGAGGAGCGTCTTGGCCAGCAAGTGCAGCTGGTCCATGTGCTCCACCAGGATGCGCTCGGCGCGCTGGTAGCACTGCTGGATGATGGCGGCCACTTCCTCGTCGATGCGCTCCGCCGTGGCCTCGCTGAAATCGCGTCGGTGGGAGAAGTCCTTGCCCAGGAAGACCATTTCCTCCGGCTCGCCGTAAGCCACGGGACCGAGCTTGTCGCTCATGCCCCAGCGGGTCACCATGCGACGCACGTGCTTCGTCGCCATCGAGATGTCGCTCTGCGCGCCGCTGCCCAAGCGGTCGAGGACGAGCTTCTCTGCGACGCGCCCGCCCATGGCCATGGTCACCATGTCGAGCACCCACTCGCGGGAGACCTCGTCGCGATCGTCCACGGGGAGGGTGAAGGTGGCGCCACCAGTACGGCCGCGGGGAATGATGGTGACCTTGTGCACCGGATCGGCGTGCGGGAGGTTGTAGGCCACGATGGCATGGCCAGCCTCGTGATAGGACACCATGCGCTTGGTTTCTTCGCTCATGACCCGGCTGCGGCGCTCGGGCCCCATGATCACTTTGTCCTTGGCCATCTCCAGGTCGAGATGGCCGACGCGATCGGCGTTGTGACGCGCCGCGAGCAGCGCCGCCTCGTTGACCAGGTTGGCCAGGTCGGCGCCGCTGAAGCCGGGGGTGCCGCGGGCGATGCGCTGCAAGTCGACGCCGTCGGCGAGCGGGATGCTGCGCGAGTGCACCTTGAGGATACCCTCGCGGCCGCGCACGTCCGGCATGTCCACCACGATTTGACGGTCGAAGCGGCCGGGACGCAGCAGGGCCGGATCGAGGACGTCGGGACGGTTGGTGGCGGCGAGGAGGATGACGCCGTCGTTCGATTCGAAGCCGTCCATTTCCACCAGCAGCTGGTTCAGGGTCTGCTCGCGCTCGTCGTGGCCGCCGCCGAGACCGGCGCCGCGATGGCGGCCGACGGCGTCGATCTCGTCGATGAAGACGATGCAGGGCGCGTTCTTCTTGCCCTGCTCGAAGAGGTCGCGGACGCGCGAGGCACCGACGCCGACGAACATCTCGACGAAGTCGGAGCCGCTCATGCTGAAGAAGCTCACCGAGGCCTCACCGGCCACGGCGCGGGCGAGGAGCGTCTTGCCCGTTCCGGGCGGTCCGAGGAGCAACGCGCCCTTGGGGATGCGGCCGCCGAGACGCTGGAACTTCTTCGGGTCCCGGAGGAACTCGACGATTTCTTGCAGCTCTTGTTTGGCTTCCTCGCAGCCGGCCACGTCCTGGAAGGTGACCTTGGGACGATCGCCCTCGAGCAGCTTGGCGCGGGACTTCCCGAAGCTGAAGGCGCGGTTGCCGCCACCTTGCATCTGCCGCATCAGGAACAGCCAGAAGACGATGAGAAGGAGGAAGGGCAGGCCCGAAGCCAGGATGCCCAGCCAATTGGCCTGAGGCTGCTTGGCTTCGAGCACGGCACCGGGGTTGCGCTCGCTGATGCGCTGCAACAGATCCGGATCCTCGAAGGGGATGGTGGTGCGGAAGTGGCTCACCTTCCCCTGCCCTTGGGCGAGGGACTTCTCGCGTCCCAGCTCGCCCTCGATCTCCTTCTCGATGAACGTGAGCTTGCGGATGTTGCCCCCGTCCACTTGCTGGAGGAACTCGGAGTAGCTGATCTGCTCGTGGCGGGGCTTGCCGTAGTAGTAGTGCTGGAAGGAGAGGAGCACCGCCATGAACAGCACCAGCCACAAGGCCACGTGCCGGAAGGGGCGGTTGCGGCGCGGCGAGCCCGGGAGCCCGAGAGACGGGCGCTGGCGCTGCCGGCGCTGGTTGCCACGAGGATGATCGGCCATGTCGCTCTTTCGTTCGGACGGCCGGCGGCGGGCCACCGCCCGGCATCACGGTTCAGTACTGCCCGGTCACAGATCCAGAACGCCGATGTAGGGCAAGTTCCGGTACTTCTCGTCGTAGTCGAGACCGTAGCCCACGACGAATTCATTGGGGATCGTGAAGCCCACGAAGTCGAGAGGAACTTCGACCTGACGGGCGGTGTGCTTGTCGAGAAGAGCACAAACCCGCAGGCTCCGCGGCTGCCTGATCTCCAGCTGTTTCAGTAGATAGCGCAGGGTGAGGCCGGTGTCCACGATGTCCTCGACGATGACTACGTCGCGCCCGCCGATGTTGGTGCCGAGATCACTGAGCAGCCGCACGGTTCCCGAAGTCTCGGTGCCGCCCTCGTAGCTGGAGAGCTGCAGGAAATCGATGTGGTGCGGGATGGTGATCGACCGCATCAGGTCGGTGAGGAAGACGACTCCCCCCTTGAGGACCGAGACCAGGAGGGGCAGGCGTCCCCGGTAGGCGTCGGAGATCTCCTGCCCCAGCTCCTGCACCCGTGTCATCAGGGTTTCTGCCGGGATCAGGACGCGCCGCATCGGGATGTCCAGCTCGTACTGCAAAGCGCCGCGGTGCGGGGCGCCGGAATGGGATGGCGGGGTCACGACGCCGGTTTGCGGGGCAGAGGTGGTGCCAGCAGGCGGGGCAGCCGCGCTCCCGGAATGCGGGCGGGCAGGGGCGGCGGGCCTCTGAGTCGGCACGATGACCTTTCCAGTTGGACGGACGCTTCGCGTGATTGGGGCTGGGGGTCGGGCCTCCTGGTCACTGGCCCGGGCTTCCCTGCCGGATTCGACCGGCACAACCGCGGATCCTAACATTTTACGGCATCCTCCCAAAACCCTGCAAATCAACCGAACCTACGTTTCTTCACGCACTTCCGCAAGGTAGAGAACGAGACGCATGGCGCTCCTGCTCTTTCCGTCCAGGCGGCAGCGTTCGGCGATGCCCACCCCGGGGATCCATACGATGCCGCTGGAGTCGGCGACGACCGGCCAGCCAGGGCGCAAGCGGGCGGGAATGCGACGATCCTGCAGGATCCGCGTGAGCCGCCGGGACCCTGGGGCGCCGAGGAGGCGCACCTTCTCGCCGCGGCCGCCGGTGCGCAGGACGAGCGGCGCCGTGGTCTTGTCGGCGCAAACGACGGTGACTGTGGTGGAGGGGAAGGTGTCGGGGGGCAGTGCACCGGCCTCGGGGATGGGCAGTTCCCGCAACGCTTCGTACGCGGCCATGGCGTGGGCGTGGAAGGAAAAAACGGGCGGTTCGGACGTTTTCGTGGCGAGCAGCCGGTGAAGTCTGGCGCCTGGCGCCGAACGGACGATCGCGGCCGCACTTTGGATCACTTTGGTGCCCTCGATGTGTAGTGCGAGCGGTCCGGGGAGATCGAGTTCCTGGCCGTTTCGACCGCTGTGAACGAATTCAGAGGCGAGGCTCAGATGGGTCCGGCGGAGACCCAGCTGCCCTGCGGGATCGAGCCAGAGCTGGAGGAGAACCCGCAGCAAGGGTTCCTCGAGCCTTCGGAGAGGTGCCAGGTCGAGGCTCCCGGTGTCTTCGATCGTCGGTGCTGCGCGCACGGGAGGACGTGTGCTGTTTCGTGCGGCCTGATCGGCGGGAGTAGGAATGCTGTCTTGCGGCGGGGTCGAGCGGGCGCCTTCCAGGACGGACTCCGCCTTGCTCCGCAGCACGGACCACAGGGCGCGGTGGTCCTCGAGACTGGCGCTCCACCGGCCGCGCCAGCCCACACCGAAAGCGGCATCGAGGGCAGGGAGCACCTGATGCCGCACCCGATTCCGGGTCCGCGAGAGGTCCTGGTTCGAGGCATCCTCGCGCCAGGGTTGTCCCAGGGAGTGGAGGTACGCGACGAGCTCCTCGTGCGGGCAATCGAGGAGCGGACGGATGAAAGGCACCGGCGCCGCGCGGCGCCAGTGCATGCCCCCGAGTCCCCGCAGTCCGCTGCCGCGGCCGAGACGCATGAGGGCGGTCTCGATCTGATCGTCGAGCTGATGGCCGAGAACGATGGCGTCGCAAGCGAACCGTGACGCCGTCCGCTGCAGGAACTCGTGCCGCGCCTCTCGCGCCGCCGCTTCCCCGGCCCGTGGCTCCCCCCAGACGCCGACTTGCACCTCGAGACCGAGCTGCGCCCCGAGAGAGCGGACGAACTCGGCATCGTCTGGCGCGCTCGGGCGGAGGCGATGATCGAAGTGGGCCACCAGGAGCTGGTGGCGAAGGAGCGGCGCCGCTTCGACCAGGAGGCGCAGCAGCGCCACCGAGTCCGCGCCGCCGGAGACCCCGAGCAGGAGGTGCGCGTTCGCTCGGACGCCGCACGGGCCGGCGAGATTGCGGCATGCCTTCTGGAGGAGCGTGAGACCGTCTTGCGCTTGCATCACAGCCATGGCGGCTCGGGCGAGGAGGGATGGTGCCGGCGCAGGGATTCGAACCCCGGACACGCGGATTATGATTCCGCTGCTCTAACCAACTGAGCTACGCCGGCAC